>NZ_DBHKZA010000057.1:12205-43169 GCF_057314935.1 Achromobacter sp. | reverse complement strand
TTGCCCAGGCATGGACGGCATCTCGCCGTCGGTCGTGGCTGAGGCGATCTGGTCTAGGCTGCCCGGGACGATCCGCTGAACACCTGACACCGCCGCCTGGCACCGCAAACGACAAAAGGCCGTCAGTGATCGTAATCACTGACGGCCTTTCATGTATTGGTCGGGGCGGTGGGATTCGAACTCACGACCCTCTGCTCCCAAAGCAGATGCGCTACCAGGCTGCGCTACGCCCCGAAGGGTGGCAACTATACCAGAATCCCACCCTGCCCGGGAGGCCCCCCGCCGATGCGGGCCAATGCCCCCCGCTCCCGGCAATCTCCTGATTGACACCCATATAGTTCAAGCCTGAATTAATTACGGTTTCTGGCGCACGACCGGAGGCCGCCTACGGGCAAAAACACGCATAGACATTCATCAGGAAACCCTGGGTTCCAGCCAGTCCTTCCTGCTGGTGTTCAGCCTGGTGGGCGCCGTGGGCATCTATTGCCTGACCTGCAACAATCCGTTGATCGTGAACTACCTCTGGGTAGCGCTGGCCGGTGTCGGCAGCACCCCGCCCGCTACGCCGGCAATCCGCAGGCGGAATCCACCCAGGGCGCCAAGGCCACCTTGCCGCGTTCCTGATTCCGCCTCAGCCCAAATGCAAAACGGCGCGCCGGTCGGGCGCGCCGTTTTCGCATCAGGAACAGATCCCCGGCGCGATCAGCCGAAACGGCCCGTGATGTAGTCTTCAGTTTCCTTGCGCGACGGCTTCACGAAGATCTGGTCGGTCTGGCCGAATTCCATCAACTCGCCCAGGTACATGTAGGCGGTGTAGTCCGAGCAGCGAGCCGCCTGCTGCATGTTGTGCGTCACGATCACGACCGTGTAGTCGTTCTTCAGTTCGGCGATCAGTTCTTCGATCTTGGCAGTGGAAATCGGGTCAAGCGCCGAGCACGGCTCGTCCAGCAGCAGCACTTCCGGCTTGATGGCCACGCCGCGCGCGATGCACAGCCGCTGTTGCTGGCCGCCCGACAGGCTGTTGCCGCTTTGATGCAGCTTGTCCTTCACTTCGTTCCACAGCGCGGCCTTGCTCAGCGCCCATTCCACGCGCTCGTCCATCTCGCCCTTGGACAGGCGTTCGAACAGGCGCACGCCGAAGGCGATGTTGTCGTAGATGCTCATCGGGAACGGCGTGGGCTTCTGGAACACCATGCCGACCTTGGCGCGGATCAGTGAAATATCGGTCTTGGTGGTCAGCAGGTTTTCGCCGTCCAGCATGATTTCGCCTTCGGCGCGCTGGCCCGGGTACAGCTCGAACATGCGGTTGAACGTACGCAGAAGCGTCGACTTGCCGCAGCCCGACGGGCCGATGAAGGCCGTGACCTTCTTCTCCTGGATCGACATGTTCACATTGCGGATCGCATGGAACTTGCCGTAGTAGAAGTTCAGGTTCTTGACCTCGATCTTGTTCTTGACGGCGGTAGCGGTGTTTTCCATTTCTTTTCCCTTGGCTCCGGCGCGCCATGCGCGCCGGCAAAGCGATCTTTACTTGCGGAACATGTTGCGGGCAATGATGTTGATGCCCAGCACCAGCAACGTAATCAGCGTGGCCCCGGCCCAGGCCAGGTCGTTCCAGTCCTTGAAGGGGCTGGCGGCGTATTGGTAGATCACGACCGGCAGGTTGGCCATCGGCGCATTCATGTTGAACGACATGAACTGGTTGGACAGCGCGGTGAACAGCAGCGGCGCGGTCTCGCCCGAGATCCGGGCAATCGCCAGCAGCACGCCGGTGATGATGCCGGTCTTGGCGGCGCGATAGCACACCAGCGTGATCATGCGCCACTTGGGGCAGCCCAGCGCCGCCGCGGCTTCGCGCAGGCTGTTGGGCACCAGCAGCAGCATGTTGTCGGTCGTGCGCACCACCACCGGAATCACCAGGATCGACAGCGCAAGCGCGCCGGCCCAGCCGGAGTAGTGCCCGACCTGCGCCACGTACACGGCGTAGATGAACAGGCCGATGATGATGGACGGCGCCGACAGCAGCACGTCGTTCAGGAAGCGCGTCGCAGGCGCCAGCCAGCCGCGCTGACCGTATTCGGCCAGGTAGGTGCCGGCCAGGATGCCGACCGGCGTGCCGATCAGCGTGCCCACGCCGGCCATCACCACGCTGCCGAAGATCGCGTTGATCAGGCCGCCGGTTTGGCCCGGCGGCGGCGTGATCTCGGTGAACAGCGTGTACGACAGCGCGGGCGCGCCCTTGGTCAGCAGCGTCAGAATGATCCAGAACAGCCAGAACAGGCCGAACGCCAGGGTTCCGAGGGACACCGCCAGCATGATGCGGTTGACGACCCGGCGCCGGCGGTAGATGCCATTCTGCATATTGAGTACGGATACAGCCATGATCTTTTCCTTGTGCTCGCGTCGGGTCAGGTCTTCTTGCCTTCGCCGGCAGACAGGCGAACCAGCAGCACCTTGGCCAGGGCCAGCACGATCGTCGTGATCAGGAACAGGATCAGGCCCAGTTCCAGCAACGCCGACTTCTGGATGCCGCCCGCCTCATTGAATTCGTTGGCCAGGGCCGAGGCAATCGAGTTGCCCGGCGAGAACAGCGAACCGGACCACTTGAAGGCATTGCCGATCACGAACGTCACCGCCATCGTCTCGCCGAGCGCGCGGCCCAGGCCCAGCATGATGCCGCCGATGACGCCCGACTTGGTGAAAGGCAGCACCACGCGCCACATCACTTCCCAGGTCGTGCTGCCCAGGCCGTAGGCCGATTCCTTCAGCATCGCCGGCACCAGCTCGAACACGTCGCGCATCACTGCGGCGATGAACGGGATGATCATGATCGACAGGATCAGGCCGGCCGTGAAGATGCCGATGCCGAACGGCGGACCCGCGAAGATGCCCCCGATGACGGGCACGCTGCCCAGGGTGGCGATCAGGAAGGGCTGCACGTACTGCTGGAACACCGGCACGAAGACGAACAGGCCCCACATGCCGTAGATGATCGACGGGATGGCCGCCAGCATTTCCACGGCGGTGCCCAACGGGCGGCGCAGCCAGGTCGGCGACAGTTCGGTCAGGAAGATGGCGATGCCGAACGAGACCGGCACCGCGATGATCAGCGCGATGGCCGAGGTCAGCAGCGTGCCGATGATCGGCACCACGGCGCCGTAGTTCTGATTGACGGGATCCCAGTCGTTCAGCCACAGGAACGACAGGCCATATTTGGCCAGCGACTCGCGGCTGCCGTAGATCAGGGATACGAGAATCGCCGCCAGCAGGATGAACACCAGGAAGGCGAACAGGCGGGTCAGATTCTTGAAAAGCGCATCCATCAGCGCATTTTTATTTTGCTTCATAGGCGAAGGCGTGCCGGTAGTCACGGAGTCCGCCACGCTGGGCGAAAGCGGCACACTATTATCCATTACCGCGCTCATGGATGGACTTTCCTTAGGTAACCTGGGGGAACAACGGGAGGTCTTGCGGCAGGCCGCCCCTTTCTTCTGCTGGCAGAAAACCAGGGGCGGCTGCTTGATGGGTTACGCGCGCTGAGAGGCCTGCGTTATTGCCAGGCTCCCCGCGCGCTACACCCATCCTTACTTCCAGACGGCCTTGCCGTCGGCAGCCTTCACTTCGCCCCAAGCAGCGCGGATTTCCTTGGTGACGGCTTCCGGCAGCGGCACGTAGTCCATCGTTTCAGCCGACTTGGCGCCGTTCTTGAACGCCCAGTCGAAGAACTCCAGGACAGCCTTGCCCTGAGCCGGCTTGTCTTGCGACTTGTGGATCAGGATGAAGGTGGCGGCGGTGACGGGCCACGAATCGGCACCCGGCTCGTCGGTCAGGACCACGCCCATGCCCGGCGCGCTCTTCCAGTCGGCGTTGGCGGCCGCGGCGGCGAATGCCTTCTGCTCCGGCTGGACGAACTTGCCTTCCTTGTTCTGCAGCTGCGTCCAGGCCAGCTTGTTCTGCTTGGCGTAGGCGTATTCCACGTAACCGATCGAGTTCTTCAGCTGGCCGACGTAGGCGGCGACGCCTTCGTTGCCCTTGCCGCCTTGACCGGTGGGCCACTTGACGGCCTTGCCTTCACCGACTTGCGACTTCCAGTCAGCCGACACCTTGGACAGGTAGTTGGTCCAGCCGAAAGTGGTGCCCGAGCCGTCCGAACGGTGCACGACGATGATGTCGGCCGAGGGCAGCTTGAGGTCGGGGTTCAGGGCCTTGATGGCGCTGTCGTCCCACTTCTTGATCTTGCCCAGGAAGATGTCGGCCAGCACGGGGCCCGACAGCTTCAGCTTGCCCGGCTCGACGCCGTCGACGTTGACGACTGCCACGGTACCGCCGATCACGGCCGGGAATTGCAGCAGGCCGTTCTTTTCCAGGTCAGCCGCCTTCATGGGATCATCCGAAGCGCCGAAATCGACGGTCTTGGCGATGATCTGCTGCTGGCCGCCGCCCGAACCGATCGACTGGTAGTTGACCGCGTTGTTGGTGGCAGCCTTGTAGTCGGAAGCCCACTTGGCGTAGATGGGGTAGGGGAACGATGCGCCGGCGCCGGTCACATCGGCAGCCTGGACGGCGAAAACGGCGGCGCTCAGCGCAACGCCCAGGGAAACTTGTTTGAAGACACGTTTGAACATCAGGGTTCCTTCTGTGCTCGTTGGAGGAGTCTGGTCAGGCTTTTTCGGTGCCTGTCTTTCAGCGACCCTCGCATCTTAGAAGCCCAACGTGACAAGATAGTGACAGTCACATACGCTTCATGCGACACCGTTTTCACCCCCCGAAAACACCGCGGCCGCCCTGAAAAACGGGGCGGCCGCGATATTCAGGGACGATTCCCTGTGTGACAGTGCAGGCGGGTCACACGCCCAGTTTCTGCATCAGGTACAGGTGCAGGTTGAAAGGTTCACGGCGGCTCTTGACCCGGGCGTAATCGCCATCGGGCTGCAATTGCCATGCCAGCTGGTTGTCGCGTAACGCATACGTGAACGCCTCGTCGACCACGCGTTTCTTCAAGGTCTTGTCATAGATCGGGAAGGCGATTTCCACGCGCCGGAAGAAATTGCGGTCCATCCAGTCCGCCGACGACAGGTAGACCGTCTCCTCGCCGTCCGCATAGAAATAGAAAACCCGCGAATGCTCCAGGAAGCGCCCCACGATGGAGCGCACCCGGATGTTCTCGGACAAGCCCGGCACGCCGGCGCGCAGCGCGCAGACGCCACGCACGATCAGGTCGATCTTCACGCCGGCCTGGCTGGCCTTGTAGAGCTCCTCGATGATCTGCTCTTCCAGCAGCGAATTCATCTTCGCCATGATGCGCGAACGCTTGCCTGCCTTGGCCGCGCGGGCCTCGGCTCGGATCAGCGCCACCATCCCGTCGTGCATCGTGAAAGGCGATTGCATCAAGGCCTTCAGCGAACGGCGCGCGCCCAGCCCGGTCAGTTGCGCAAACACCTTGTCCATGTCCTCGCACAGCCTCGGGTCCGCGGTCAGCAGGCCGAAGTCGGTGTACAGCCTGGCCGTGCGCGGATGGTAATTGCCCGTGCCCAAGTGCGCGTAGCGGCGCAGGCGGCCGTTCTCGCGACGCAGCACCACCGCCATCTTGGCGTGGGTCTTGTGCGCGACGACCCCGTAGACCACGTGCGCGCCCACCTCTTCCAGCTTGGACGCCCAGTTGATGTTGGTCTGCTCGTCAAAACGCGCCATCAGTTCCACCACCACCGTCACTTCCTTGCCGGCGCGCGCCGCGGCCAGCAGGATCTTCATCAGCTCGGAATCCTCGCCGGTGCGGTAGATGGTCTGCTTGATGGCCATCACGTCCGGATCCAGCGCGGCGGCCGTCAGGAAGTCGATGACAGGCTGGAACGACTGGTAGGGATGGTGCAGCAGGCGGTCCTGCTCGGCCACGGCTTCGAACAGGTCGGCTGGCTTGTCGCCAACCCGATCGAAGGGGGCCGGCACCGGCGCGCGGTAGTCCGGAAACAGCAGGTCGGGCCGCAGATCCGAATTGCATAGCTGCATCAGTCGCGACAGGTTCACCGGCCCCGGCACGCGGTAGGTGTCCTGGGCCGTCAGCGAAAACTCGCGCTGCAGGAAGGTTTCCAGTTCGACGGGCGTCAGTTTGTCGATTTCCAGCCGCACGGCGGCACCGAAGTTGCGCTGCGACAGCTCGCCCTGCAGCGCATGGCGCAGGTTGGTGACTTCTTCCTCGTCCACGAACAGGTCGCTGTTGCGCGTGACCCGCCACTGGTAGCAGCCCAGCATTTCCAGCCCCGGGAACAGCTCGCCCACGAAGGCGCGCAGCAAGGAGGTCAGCAGGATGAAACCTTCGGGGTGGCCGGACAGTTCCGGCGGCATCTTGATCAGGCGCGGCAACGCGCGCGGTGCCTGCACCACGGCAATCGACGCCTGGCGGCCGAAGGCATCGGCCCCGGCCAGCGACACGATGAAATTCAGGCTCTTGTTGTAGACGCGGGGAAACGGATGCGCCGGGTCCAGTCCGATCGGGGTCAGCAGCGGCATCACGTCGCGGTTGAACACGTCGCGCGCCCATTCCTGCTGCTCGGCGTTCCATTCGGATGCGTGATGCAGGGTGATGCCCTCGGCCTGCATGGCCGGCAGGATCTCGTCGTTCAGCAGGTTGTACTGGCGCGCCACCAGGGCGTGCACGGCCTGCTGGACGTTCTCGAACGCCTGGTCGGGCGTCATGCCGTCAGGGCCCACCATGTTGGGCGACTGGCGCTGCTGCTCTTTCAGGCTGGAGATCCGGATCTCGAAGAACTCGTCCAGATTGGAGCTGACGATACACACGTACCGCAGGCGTTCCAGCAAAGGCGTCTTCGGATCTTCCGCCATCGCCAGCACACGGTCGTTGAATTTGAGCAGCGACAACTCGCGATTCATGAGCAAGGGCTCGCCAGGCGGGCGTGTGGGCATACCGGATTCCATACGTAGGGGGAGCGTGGAGTTTTACTGCAAATAAGTGACGGTTCTATGACACGACGCCAAATCCGTAGCGTACGCCAAAATCGGGACGTATAGCGCGCGTCCCGTTTGCGCCAAGCCCCTGTTCCATAAGCGAAAACCCGTAGCTCAGGGCACTGTCATATGGGGTCTCTATAATCAGGCCACCTCAAAGCCTATATTACGAGCCGCATGGATCAACTTCTGGCCGCGGTGGACCTCGGGTCCAACAGCTTCCGCCTCTCCATCGGACGCATCGTTCAACAGGACGGTACGCCCCAGATCTATCAGATCGATCGTCTCAAGGAAACCGTCCGGCTCGCCGCCGGCCTGGATGCCGAAAAGCGCCTTGGCGATGACGCCATCGAGCGCGCCATCGCCGTCCTGGAACGTTTTGGCGACCGCCTGCGCAGTTTCCACCCCAACCGCGTCCGCGCGGTTGCCACCAACACTTTCCGGGTCGCGCGCAACACGCGGGATTTCCTGCCGCGCGCCGAAGCCGCCCTGGGCTTTCCCATCGAAGTCATCGCCGGCCGCGAAGAGGCCCGCCTGATCTTCTCGGGCGTGGTCCACACCCTGCCCCCGTCGCCCAACAAGCGGCTGGTCATCGACATCGGCGGCGGGTCCACCGAAGTCATCATCGGCAAGGGCCACGAACCCGGCCTGATGTCGTCGCTGTACATGGGTTGCGTCAGCTACAGCCGCCAGTTCTTCTCGGACGGCGTGGTGGATGCGCACCAGATGAAGCAGGCCGAACTGGCCGCCCGGCGCGAAATCGAAGTCATCGCCAAGCAGTACCGCAAGATGGGCTGGAAAGAGGCCTATGGCTCTTCCGGCACGGCCAAGGCGCTGTTCGCGATCCTGACCGAAAGCCGCTTTTCCGACCGTGGCATCACCCGCGCGGGCCTGGCCAAGCTGAAAGACCGCATCGTGCGTTCGGGCCGCGTCATCCCGTCCGAACTGCCCGGCATCAAGATCGAACGCTCCGACGTGCTGCCCGGCGGGCTGGCCATCATGAGCGCGCTGTTCGATGAACTGGGCATCGAGGTCATGCACACGGGCGACGGTGCGCTGCGCCTGGGCGTGCTGTACGACCTGCTGGGCCGCGACGACGAACACGACAAGCGCGACGAATCGGTGCGCCAGTTCATGAAGCGCTACCACGTGGACGTGAACCAGGCTCGCCGCGTGCGCCACGCGGCATTGACGCTGTTCGACGCCATGTTCCCCGAAGGCCCGGAACGCGCCGAGCTGCGCCCGGCACTGGGATGGGCGGCGGACCTGCACGAAGTGGGCCTGTCCATCGCGCACAACGCATATCACAAGCACACGGCGTACGTACTGGAAAACGCCGACATGCCGGGCTTCTCCCGCGCCGACCAGCAGTTGCTGGCGCTGCTGGCGCTGGGCCATCAAGGCAAGCTGACCAAGCTGGAACCGCTGATCCGCACGCGCCCTCAGTGGAAGGCCATCCTGAGCCTGCGCCTGGCCGTCCTGCTGTTCCGCCGCCGCGGCGAAATCGAACCGCTGCCGCTGACCGCCTCAGTGCGCGACAACTCCATCGTGGTGCGCGTCAACCGTGAATGGCTGGCCCAGCACCCGTTAAGCGACTTCACGCTGCGTGCGGAAGAAGCGGAATGGAACAAGGTGGGGTTTTCGTTCGAATTGCTGGAATTCTGATGAAGCAGGCGTAGAGCCGGCTGCTGCGGCATACGCGTGCCGTGCTTGCCGCCACCAGGGAGCACGGCTTTCCTTAAGGCGGCACGGCGGCAAAAAAAACGGGCGTGGCCGCAAAGCCATCGCCCGTTTTTTCCTTCAGAACGGCGACAGATCCGTCTGGCGATGGAGCTGCTTGAGCTCCATGCGCAAGGGCCGAGTGGCCCGCCGTATCAATCTGATCTTCATACGGCGGATCAGGCGACGCATGATGCTCAGCGCTGGCCGTTGACGGCCGCGGGTTGATCCAGGCCGAAGTGGCGGCGGTAGCGCTCGTCCATGCGATCCATTTTCAGCAATACCGGGAAGTCCGCGGCATTGAAATCCGGGTCCCAGGCGGGCTCGCCGCAAACCTTGGCGCCCAGCTTCAAGTAGCCCTTGATCAGCGGCGGCACCCGGGCCGGCAACGAGCTGTTCAGCTTTTCCACCGGATACCGGTGCAGCGGAACGACACGCGGCTCGCCGTCCAGCGGCAGGTGCTTGGAAATGGTGCGCCAGACTTCCGCCGCGGTCACGCCATCGTCACGCAGGCTGACGCTTGCGCAACCCAGCACGTACTCGTAACCGCCGCGGCGCAGGTACTCGGCCAGGCCGGACCACAGCAACATGATGACGGCGCCGTTGCGGTAGTCGGCGTGCGTACACGACCGGCCGACTTCGACCAGGTTGTCGCGGATCGACCCCAGGCCGGATAGATCGAATTCGGATTGCGAGTAGTAGCCGCCCGCCTCCCGCGCCTTTTCAGGCGTCAGGATCCGGTACGTGCCGACGATGCGGCCCGTGTCCATTTCGCGGACCATCAGGTGTTCGCAGAAGGGATCGAAACGATCGTGTTCGATACCGTCCTGGGCGTCGGGAAACACCACGCCCATATCCTCAGTGAAGACCTCGTAGCGCAGACGCTGAATCTGCTCGATTTCTTCAGCTGTGCGCGCCAGGCCGACCGCCAGCACCTTCGGGGCGGCGCCCGTGAATGGTTCGGCGGGATTACGGCTTGGGTTGATGCGTGCTAGTTCCAGCATTGCGCGAAGCTCCTAGAGAGTCCAGTCAGTGTGGACGCCCTGTATGTCAAAGACTTGACCAATATGTTACGTGACTATGAAGTTTAGTTCGGGGGAGATAGGTCAACTTTAGGCAAATCTCGACAAAACTTTACAAATGAATACCGGCCTTGAATGCACAAAAGCCACCCCCGCTGACGGTGGGTGGCTTTCATCCAAATAGGCCTATCGCGCTTACCCCAGGCTGGCGGCAAGCTTCTCGGCGCACGAGACGGCAAGGGACTCATCCTCGGCTTCGACCATCAGCCGCAACTTCGGTTCCGTGCCCGACGCGCGGATCAGGATGCGGCCCCGGCCGTTCAATTCGGCCTCGACCGCCTTGCGCGCCGCGGTCAGGCCGGCATGCGTCTTCCAGTCCTGGCCGGGAGCGAGTGGCACATTGATCATCTTCTGCGGATACATGCGCAGATCGCCCACCCATTGCGCCATGGACACGTTGTTGCGGCGCAACGCCGTCAGGACCTGCAGCGCGGCGATGATGCCGTCGCCCGTGGAATGGCAATCCAGGCACAGCAGATGGCCGGAGCTTTCGCCGCCATACAGCCAACCGCGCGACTGCATCTGTTCCAGCACGTAGCGGTCGCCCACGTTGGCGCGCTCGAAACCCACGCCCAGGCGCTCCATTTCGCGCTCGAAACCAAAGTTGGTCATCAGCGTGCCGACCACGCCATCCACTTTGCTGCGCTGCATGCGTTCGCGGATGATGGCGTACAGCAGCTCGTCGCCGTTATAGATGCGGCCCTCGCCGTCCACCACCTGCAGGCGGTCGGCGTCGCCGTCCAGTGCGATGCCCAACTGAGCGCCGCGGGCCTTGACTTCCTTGGCCAGCATTTCGGGGTGCAAGGCACCCACGCCCTTGTTGATGTTGAAGCCATCCGGATGCACGCCGATGGCATGCACCTCGGCGCCCAATTCCCGGAACACGTGCGGCGCGATGTTGTAGGCGGCGCCGTGCGCGGCGTCCACCACGATCGTCATGCCGTTCAGGTCGAGATCGTTGGGGAATGTACTCTTGCAGAATTCGATATAGCGGCCCTGCGAATCGGCCATGCGGCGCGCGCGGCCCAGGCCTTCCGAGGCCACGCAGCCCAACGGCTCGTCCAGCGCGGCTTCGATGTCGGCCTCGATCTCGTCGGGCAGCTTCATGCCCTGAGCCGAGAAGAATTTGATGCCATTGTCCTGGTACGGGTTGTGCGACGCGCTGATGACGATGCCCGCCACCAGGCGCAGCGCCCGGGTCAGGTAAGCCACGGCGGGCGTCGGGATGGGCCCGGCCAGCAACACATCGATGCCTGCGGCGGACAAGCCCGCTTCCAGGGCGGATTCCAGCATGTAGCCCGAGATACGGGTGTCCTTGCCGATCACGACCTGCGGACGGCTACCGCCGCGCGCCGCGTGCTCGCGCGCCAGCACGCGGCCAGCCGCGTAGCCCAGGCGCAGGGCGAATTCGGCGTTGATCACCGGACCGCCGACTTCGCCGCGCACTCCATCGGTACCAAAATACTTGCGTCGAATCATGAACTGATTGCTCCTTGTTCAGCCGCATGCCATACCTTAAGGGCATCCACGGTGGCGGCGACATCGTGCACGCGCACGATGGAAGCCCCCCGGGACACACAGGCAAGGGCAGCGGCAATGCTGCCGGACAACCTGTCGCCAACGGGCCGGCCAGTGGCCTGGCCGATCATGTTTTTACGCGACAGGCCGATCAGCAATGGATAACCCGTGCTGCGCAGGCTGGACAGCCGGCGCAATAATTGAAAGTTCTGGTCCGCCGTCTTGCCGAAGCCGAAGCCCGGATCCAGCACGATACGGCGCGGATCGACCCAGGCGGCACGCAGCTTGTGCGCCCGCGCGCCCAGGAACAGCCCGATCTCGCCGATCAGGTCGGTGTATTCGGGCGGGCTGGCCTGCATCGTGCGGGGTTCGCCCTTCATGTGCATCACGCACAGCCCGCAGCGCGATTGCGCCACGGCCTCGATGGCGCCAGGCTGCCTGAATCCGTAGATGTCGTTGATCATGTCCGCGCCCGCATCCAGCGTAGCGCGCATGACTTCCGGCTTGAAGGTATCGATAGACAACGGCACGCCGCAATCGCGCAGCGCTTCGATCACCGGCAACAGCCGGTCCAGCTCATCCGCCACCAAAACCGGGTCTGCGCCCGGGCGCGTGGACTCGCCGCCCAGATCCAGGATCTGCGCGCCCTCTTCGATCAACTGGCGCGCATGCGCCACCGCGGAATCCGTATCGTTGTGCTGGCCGCCGTCGGAAAAAGAGTCCGGCGTGACATTGACGATACCCATGACAAGCGGGCGCTCGAGATCAAACTCGAAGCGCCCGCAAAGAAAGTTATTTGCCATAACTCAGGACAAAAAACCTCAGACAGCTGCTGCCGTGCTACCGCCAGCCGCCAGGCCGGTGGTCGGCGGCGTATCGGCCGAATCCGACGGGCCTTGCGGCGTCTTCGGGGGACGCGGCGGACGGCCTTCAATGATGTCGTTGATCTGGTCCGCGTCGATGGTTTCCCATTCAAGCAGGGCCGAGGTCATCACTTCGACCTTGTCGCGGTTCTCTTCCAGGATCTTGCGCGCAACGCCGTACTGTTCGTCGATGATGCGGCGGATCTCGGTGTCCACCTTCTGCATGGTGGCTTCGGACATGTGCGTCGTCTTGGTGACGCTGCGGCCCAGGAACACTTCGCCTTCGTTCTCGGCGTAGACCATGGGGCCCAGTTCGTCGGTCATGCCGTAGCGCGTGACGATGTCGCGGGCGATGGCGGTGGCGCGTTCGAAGTCGTTCGAGGCGCCCGTCGTCATCTGGTCCATGAAGAGCTCTTCAGCGATGCGGCCGCCGAACAGCACGGCGATGGTGGACAGCAAGCGGCCCTTGTCCATGCTGTAGCGGTCGGTTTCCGGCAACTGCATCGTCACGCCCAGCGCACGGCCGCGCGGGATGATGGTGACCTTGTGGACCGGGTCGGTCTTGGGCAGCAGGCGGGCAACGATCGCGTGGCCGGATTCGTGGTACGCGGTGTTCTTGCGTTCCTCTTCGGGCATCACGATGGAGCGGCGCTCGGCGCCCATGATGATCTTGTCCTTGGCCTTCTCGAAGTCGGACATATCCACCGTGCGGCCATTGCGGCGTGCGGCGAACAGGGCGGCTTCGTTGACCAGGTTGGCCAGGTCGGCGCCCGAGAAACCGGGGCAGCCGCGCGCCAGGATGGTCGCGTCGACGTTAGGCGACAGCGGGACCTTGCGCATGTGGACCTTCAGGATCTGTTCGCGGCCACGGATATCGGGCAGCGGCACAACCACCTGGCGGTCGAAACGGCCGGGACGCAGCAATGCCGGGTCCAGCACGTCGGGACGGTTGGTGGCGGCGATCACGATGACGCCCTGGCCGGATTCGAACCCGTCCATTTCCACCAGCATCTGGTTCAGCGTCTGCTCGCGTTCATCGTTGCCGCCACCCAGGCCGGCGCCACGCTGACGGCCCACCGCATCGATTTCGTCGATGAAGATGATGCAGGGAGCGTGCTTCTTGGCGTTTTCGAACATGTCGCGCACGCGGGCAGCGCCCACGCCAACGAACATTTCAACGAAATCGGAACCCGAGATGCTGAAGAACGGAACCTTGGCTTCGCCCGCGATGGCCTTGGCCAGCAGCGTCTTGCCGGTACCGGGCGAGCCGACCATCAGCACGCCGCGCGGAATACGGCCGCCCAGCTTCTGGAACTTGCTGGGGTCGCGCAGGAAGTCGACCAGTTCCTGGACGTCTTCCTTGGCTTCATCGCAGCCGGCGACGTCAGCGAAGGTGATCTGGTTGGTGTTTTCGTCCAGCATGCGGGCGCGGGACTTGCCGAAGCTGAACGCGCCGCCCCTGCCGCCGCCTTGCATCTGCCGCATGAAGAACACCCAGACGCCGATCAACAGCAGCATGGGGAACCACGACACGAAGATGCTCATCAGCAACGATTGCTCTTCGCGCGGCTTGCCCGACACCTGCACGCCGTACTTCAGCAGATCGGAGACCATCCAGAGGTCGCCCGGCGAAGTCAGCGTATAGGCGCGGCCCGCGTCCGGGGTGACGTACAGCACGTCGCCCTGAACGTCGACCTTGCGGATACGTCCCGCCTTGGCGTCGTCCATGAACTGCGTGTAGGTCACGCCGTCCTGGGTCTGAGCGCGTCCGTCGAACTGTTTGAAGACGGTAAATAGCACGAGGGCTATCACCATCCAGACAGCGACTTTCGAAAATGAATTATTCAAGGTCGATCTCCTGCTTTCGATTCCGACCGGCGACCGCGCACCCGCATATGGCACAGTCACAAGTATGTCAATAGCCCATTCTACCCTGTTGGACCCGATTGCGTCCTGGGATCCCTGGGGCCCGTTTATTTACGTCTGATTCGTGATTTGTTAGGTCGTTGTCTCGCCAAGCAGGTAGCGTTTTTTTTGGGTTCCGGAGCAACAGGCCCCGGACCGGGGTTACTTCAGATCGCGGGCAACCAGAAAGGTTTCAGAGGACTTCGCCCTCGACGCCTTCGGCTTGCGCTCGACCACCCGCTTGAAGTGCTGCTTGAAGCTTTCCACGATCTGCGAAAAACCGCTGCCGTGGAAGGCTTTGACAATCAGAGCACCGTCGGGCTTGAGGTGAGCGCGGGAAAACTCCATCGCCAAATCGCACACATGCTGGATGCGCGCGGCGTCGGCAATCCCCACGCCTGACAAGTTGGGGGCCATATCTGAAATAACAAGGTCCACGGCATGCGATCCGACCAAGTCTTCCAATTGTTTCAGAACTTCGTCGTCCCGGAAGTCGCCCTGGATGAATTCCACCCCTGCGATAGGCTCCATGGGAAGCATGTCCAGCCCGATGATGCGTCCGTCCACGACGCCGCCCGGCCCGGTCAGCCGCTCTCGCAGCACCTGGCACCAGCTGCCGGGCGACGCGCCCAGATCGACAACCAGGTCGCCCCGGCGCAGCAGCTTTTCAGTGTCCAGAAGCTCGATCAGCTTGAACGCGCCACGGGCCCGATAGCCCTTCTGTTGCGCCAGCTTCACATAGGGATCATTGATGTGCTGGTGAATCCAGTCTTTAGAGAATTTATTCTTGGCCATTACCGTACAATTCCACGCATGCCTATATTAGAACTTACCTCTCGTGAGCGCAGCGACCTTCGGTCCGCCGCCCACCCCCTGCGCCCCGTCGTCCTGATTGGCGACAACGGCCTGACCGAAGCCGTGCTCAAGGAAATCGACCTGGCACTGTCTTCGCACGGCCTTATCAAGGTACGCGCCGGTGGCGACGACCGCGAGGCCCGCGACACCATGTTGTCGACGATTTGCGACACTCTGTCTTGCGCCCCGGTGCACCACCTGGGCAAGACCCTGATTCTTTTCCGCCCGCTGGCCGGCAACGTCAAGCCCGCCGCGCTGGCCGCCATGGAGCCCGAAGCGCCTGCCAAGCGCCGTGCCTCGGAGCCCTACACGCCCAAGAAGCTGGCCGCCGAAGGCAAGACCTTGGGCAAGCGTCCGCGCCGCAGCGAGTCCGAAGAGCCCAAGCCGGCCAAAACCCGCTTCGTGCCGCAGGACCAGCTCAATAAGAACGGCAAGCCGATGCGTCCCAGCAACAAACGCGCTACCGTCAGCGGCCACGGCATTCCCCGTCGCGCCGGCAGCGCGCTCAGCCTTCGGGCCGGGGCACGCAGCGGCACGAGCCGCAAGACGACGAAAAGGTAAGGCTGGGCACAAAAACGGGCGCTTTACGCGCCCGGTCCACCATAGCGATCCGCGAATGTACCGCGGAATCAAGACGAACGCAGGGTTCGGACCATGGTGTTTTGACAGCTACCTGCTAGGGTTGATGCGTTAGATGTAACGCACGCCCAGAACTTCATACTCGCGAACGCCGGCCGGGGCCTTGACCTCGACCACATCGCCTTCGCTCTTGCCGATCAGCGCGCGCGCCACCGGGCTCGACACGGAAATCAGGTTCGACTTGATGTCGGCTTCAACGTCGCCGACGATTTGGTACGTCACGCGGTCGCCCGAATCCAGGTCTTCGATGTCGACGGTGGCGCCAAACACGGCGCGGCCTTCGGCTTCCAGCGAAGACGGATCGATCAGATGGGCATTGGAAAGCGTGCCTTCGAGTTCGGCAATCCGACCCTCGATGAAACCTTGGCGCTCGCGAGCGGCATCGTATTCGGCATTTTCCGACAGATCACCCTGCGCACGCGCCTCGGCGATCGCGTTAATCACGGCAGGACGTTCCACGGTTTTCAGCCGGTGGAGCTCTTCTTGCAAGCGCTCGGCCCCGCGCACGGTCAAAGGAATGGCAGACATGTCGTTTCCCAAACAAAAGTAGAAAAACGCCCCGAAGGAGCGTTCTCGGTGAAGGTCGTTACCCAAGCGCGCGCATGCGGTCTGCTGCCTTGTGGGCAGGACCTGCGGCGCGGACGACCAAAACAAAACCCCGGCTCGGGTCGGAACCGGGGCAATCAAAGTCATATTGTGGTCAAAGTCCACCGGAATTGCAAGCCGCGGCAGAAAACGTGCTTTTCGGCGCATTTCAACGCCGTAACCCGCTAAAAACGGCGGTTTCCTCAAAAATCCTTTGGTGCCCCCCCTTGCGTCGGCTTCACGCCGCCCCGAGGACGTTGCGTAAAAGATACTTGTCGATAGTTTTTTTGTATTCGCGATATTGGGTTTACAAAAAAACCCGCCGGACTACACCGACAACGACGGTATAACTAACAAGTAGCAAGACTAATAACAATTAAATACAAAAAGCGGTAACCGGCGCTTTTCCTTATTCAAGTGTTGCGGGCTACGCGGCAGATGCTGCCGCGTTAACGATTGATTGTGCGTGCTTGCAAGTTTCAGGCGGACGCATCGCGGTCATCCGGCTCGACGTCCGCCCCTTCAGCCGCAGGGCCGGTGGGCAACCCCTGCCTGCGCGCTGAAGATCGCGTTCATGAAAGAGGAGCTCTCATGCTGGAAAAATTGAAAGTCCGTACGGGCATGCTGCTGGTGCTGGCGTGCTTTGTCATCGCGCTGGCGCTGGCCTGCGGGTTGAGCTGGATGAATGCGGACAATAGCGTCCGCGAGATCGAAGACCTGAATACCGTCGCGGTGCACCAGGTCGACCCGCTCTATGAAGCCAATGGAGCCCTGCTACGCACGCGGCTGGCGCTGGACGACGCGCTGGCAGGCATCCTGGCCGGCAATGCCGAACAGGCCGGCACGGCCGAACAGGAGGCAGGCCGCGAACTGGCGCAGGCCCGCGAGCGCTTCGCGCGATACATGGAAGTGCCCAAGAGTGAACGCGGCCAGGCGCTGGCGGTGATCCTGCAGGGGCGCTTCACGGAATACGCCTCGCTGCTGGACACGCTAAGCGCGGCCATCAAGGAACGCGCGCCGGCCAAGTACCAGCAGGACGTCGGCAAGACCCGCCAGGCCGACGCGAATTTCGTCCGGGACATGAAAACCTTCCTCGCCCGCGTACAAGAGCGCAGCGACGGCGTGCTGGCCAGCTCGCAAGCCACCTATTCCAATGCCCGGATCTCGGCGATCGCCCTGTTGACGGCCGCGCTGCTGCTGACCGCCCTGTGCTGGACGTTCATCCGGCGCGGGGTGTTGCAGCCCCTGCAAGAAGCTGGCCGGCACTTCGACCGCATCGCCGGCGGCGACCTCACCACCCGGGTCGAGACCCGCTCCAACAATGAGATCGGCGCCTTGTTCGCCGCATTGAAGCGCATGCAGGAAGGCCTGACCCGCACGGTGGTGTCAGTGCGCCAGGGCGTCGAGGAGATCAACGTGGGGGCGGCCGAGATCGCCGCCGGCAACGCGAACCTGTCGACCCGCACCGAGGAGCAGGCTGCGGCCCTGGAAGAAACCGCCGCGACGATGGAAGAACTTGCCGCCACCGTCAAGCAGAACGCCGAAAACGCCGCGCAGGCGAACCAGCTGGCCGCTGTCAGCATGCAGGTCGCGCAGCGCGGCGGCGACAACGTGGGCCAGGTGGTCGCCACCATGCAGGGGATTTCGGAGAGCTCGCGCAAGATCTCCGACATCGTGTCGGTCATCGACGGCATCGCGTTCCAGACGAATATCCTGGCGTTGAACGCCGCCGTGGAAGCTGCCCGCGCGGGCGAGCAAGGCAAGGGATTCGCCGTGGTCGCGGGCGAGGTGCGCACGCTGGCGCAGCGCGCCGCCCAGGCGGCCAAGGAGATCAAGGCCCTGATCGAAGCGTCCGTGGACACCGTCAAGGCCGGCTCGGCCCAGGTGTCGGCCGCCGGCCAGACCATGCAGGAGATCGTGGCATCGGTGCAGCGCGTGACGGACATCATGGGCGAGATCTCGGCCGCGTCCGCCGAGCAGGCGGGCGGGATCGACCAGGTCACCATGGCCGTATCGCAAATGGACGAAGTGACGCAGCAGAACGCTGCGCTGGTGGAAGAGGCGTCGGCCGCCGCCTCCGCGATGGAGGAACAGGCGCGGCGCCTGTCGGAGGCCACCGCGGTGTTCAAGACGCAATCGGGTCAGGTGATCGAGGCGGTGCCGGCCCGGGTGTCCGGGGCAAAGCAGGCAGCGCGGCTGTCCAGGTCGTAACCCGCACGGCCGCCCTGCGCGGGGCCTGGCCCCAAGGTCAGGCGGCCGCCGGCTTCCTGCGGCGCAGCAGGGCGTACAGGATGATGGCGCCGAACGTGGCGGTGCCGATGCCGCCCAGCATGAAGTCGCCCAGCTTGATCGTGAAGTCGCCCGCGCCCAGCACCAGCGTGACGGCGGCCACGATCAGGTTGCGGTTGTCGCTGAAATCCACCTGGTTGACCACCCAGATGCGGGCGCCGGCGATGGCGATCAGGCCGAACACCACCACTGACATGCCGCCCAGGACGGGGCCCGGGATGGTCTGGATCAGCGCGCCGAACTTGGGCGAAAAGCCCAGCACGATGGCGATCAGGGCCGCCACCACGAACACCAGCGTGGAGTAGATCCGGGTCACCGCCATCACGCCGATGTTCTCGGCGTAGGTGGTGACACCGGTGCCGCCCACGGCGCCCGAGACCATCGTGGCCACGCCGTCGCCGACGAAGGCGCGGCCCAGGTAGCGGTCCAGGTCCTGGCCGGTCATGGCGCTGACCGCCTTCACGTGGCCGAGGTTTTCAGCCACCAGGATGATGGCCACCGGCACGATCAGGCCCATCGCCTCGGCTTTGAACACCGGCGCGGCGAAATGCGGCAGGCCGATCCAGGCCGCGGCGGCCACGCCCGAGAAGTCGATGGGTTTGCCCATGCCCATGCCGTTGGCCAACACCGCGTACACCACGCAAGCCAGGATCAGTCCGACCAGGATCAAGAGGCGTTGGACCATGCCCTTCGTGTAGACGGCGATGCCGCCCACGCAGACGATGGTGACCAGGGCCATGAAGGTGTCGAAGCCCGAGGCGCCCATGGCGCCCTTGGCCGCGATGGGCGCCAGATTCAGGCCGATCACGGCCACGACGGCGCCCGTCACGACAGGCGGCATCAACGTATCGATCCAATTGGCGCCGCCGCCGGCACGCGCATTGACGATCCAGACAATGACGCCGATCAGCGTATAAGCCAGGCCGCAGGCGATGATGGCGCCCAGCGCCACGCCGATATTGGCGTTGGCCCCGCCGCCGGCATACCCCGTGACCGCGATCACCCCGCCGATGAAGGCAAAGCTGGACCCCAGGTAGCTGGGCACGCGGCCGCCGACGAACAGGAAGAAGATCAGCGTGCCGATACCGGACATCAGGATGGCGACGTTGGGGTCGAAACCCATCAGCAGCGGCGCCAGCACGGTCGAGCCGAACATCGCCACCACGTGCTGCGCGCCCATGGCGACGTTCTTGGGCCAGGACAGCCGTTCGTCGGGCGCGATGATGACGCCCGGCTCGGCGTCGTCCGCCAGGCGCCAGCGCGGAAAATAGGAATTGGACATGGGTTTCCCAAAATAGGTGTTGGGTGTGAGCGGGCGCCAGTGTAAATGGGGCCGCGAAGGGGCGGCAACGTTTAAGTTTGCCGCCAGAATGCCGTATTAGTGGAAACCCCGAAATCCAACCTGGCAGCAGGAGCAACCATGGCGACTACCCCCATCAACGGCATCTCCCGGAACAATCCGCTGGCCGACCTGTGGGCCGAACGGATCCAGGCCAACAAGGAAGCCAAGTCGGCCACGGGCGGCGACGCGACCTCGCTCACCGCTGACGGCAAGGTTCGCGTCAATGCGCCGGGCGGGATGAATGTGGGCGCCACGAGCGCCAGCGAAGAAACCGACAATGACGATGAGTACACCCGCCAGATCAAGGAACTGCAGAAGCAGCTCAAGCGGGTCATGGACCAGATCGCCAAGGTCAAGGCCAGCGGGATGTCCGACGAAATGAAGGCGCAACAGCTGCTGGCGTTGAACGGCCAAGCGGTGCAGATCCAAGGCCAGATCGCGCAAGTGATGGCGCAACAGGCGCGCGCCGCAAAAGGCGGCGTCTCGACGACGGCCTGACACGCGACGGCAGGCGGCGGGTGCCGGCCCCCAGGCACCCGCACTGATGACGCGCATCAAAATTTCTGATTGGACGCATAGCAGGTCAGACATTACTGTCTCCGGACAAATCAAAAACTACGGAGACAAACCATGCATGCAATGCGCACCGCCCTTGCAGGAGCCCTGCTGGCCGCCTGCGCGGCACCGGCCCTGGCCGGCACCGTCACGGTCATCACGTCGTTTCCCAAAGACCTGACCCAGGCCTACAAGAGCGCCTTCGAAAAGGCCAATCCCGGCATCACGCTGGAAATCCTGAACAAGAATACGGTGTCGGGCATCGCCTATGTGCGCGAAACGCCCCCCGGCCAGCGTCCCGAAGTGTTCTGGGCCAGCGCGCCGGACGCCTTCGAAGTGCTGGGCCGCGACAAGCTGCTGGCCAAGTCGTCCGACGTGGCGAACAAGGACGTGCCGGACAAGATCGGCAACTACCCCATCAACGACCCCGGCGGCATGTACCTGGGGCAGGCGCTGGCGGGCTACGGCATCGTCTACAACACGCGCTATATCGCGGCGCACAAGATCCCCGCCCCGGTGGAATGGAAGGACCTGCTGTCGCCCCAGTGGTTCGGCCACGTCGGCATCACCTCGCCTTCGCGCTCGGGCACGATGCACCTGACGGTGGAGACCATCCTGCAGGGCGAAGGCTGGGACGAGGGCTGGAGCACCTTGCTGCGCATGTCGGGCAACAGCAGCGCCGTCACCGAGCGCTCGTTCGGCGTGCCGGACGGCGTGAACAACGGCCAGTTCGGCGCCGGCCCGGTCATCGACTTCTTCGGCCTGTCCAGCAAGTATTCGAAGTTCCCGGTCGAATTTGTCTACCCCTCCGAAACCGCCATCGTGCCGGCCAACATCGCGCTGATCGAAGGCGCGAAAAACACCGAGGAAGGCAAGAAGTTCATTGCCTTCACGCTCAGCCAGGCCGGCCAGGAACTGCTGCTTGAACCGAAGATCTCGCGGCTGCCGGTGCTGCCGTATTCGGCGCTGGCCGGCAAGGTGCCGGCGGGCTATCCCGACCCGGCCGAGATCGCCAAGCGAAGCAAGGTGCAATTCAACGCCGACTTGTCGCAGACGCGCTACTACGTCGTCCAATCGCTGTACGACCAGACCGTCACGTTCCGCCTGAAGGAACTGCAGGCCGCCACCAAGGCGATCTACGACGCCGAAGCCAAGCTGGGCGACAAGGCCAAGAGCGGCCGCGCCGCCGAGCTGCTGGCGCAGGCGCGCAAGCTGACCTGGGCACCGCTGGTCGACGGCAAGAAAGCCGCCGACCCGGCCTTCCTGGCGATCTTCGCCGGCAACAAGAAGGACGCCGCCGTGAACCAGCAGATCACCCAGCTGGAAGGCGAGTGGAACGGCAAGTCCAAGGCGAACTACGAAGAAGCCGTCAAGCTGGCCAAGCAGGCCGCGGCGCTCTAACCCGCATGACGCGCGCGGCGGCGCACGGGATCGCTCCCCTGCGCCCCGCCGCGGTCCCCTGGCAACGATTTCGGGAATCTCGATGAATTCTTCGGGCCACTCACGCCTGCCCGCCGGCCCCGTATTGACGGCGCTGCTGGTGTTCGGCTTTCTGCTGCTTTTCCTGGCCGTGCCGGTGGGCACGGTGTTCTACAGCGCCTTCGTGAACGCCGACGGCAGCCTCACGATGGGTCACTTCGGCGCGTTCTTCAACCAGCCGCTGATGAAGGAGGCCTTCTTCAACAGCCTGTACGTGGCGGGCTGGTCCGCGCTGCTGGCGTCATTGATCGCCGTCCCGCTGGCTTACTTCACCGTGCGCTTCGAGTTCCGCGGCGCGCTGATCATCCAGACGCTGGGCGTCCTGCCGCTGATCATGCCGCCCTTCGTGGGCGCGGTCGCGATGCAGCTGATCTTCGGCCGCTCGGGCAGCGTCAACCTGCTGCTCAACGACTGGTTCGGGTTCACGATCCCCTTCATGGAAGGATTGAACGGCGTCATCTTCGTCGAGGCCCTGCACTACTTCCCGTTCATCCTGATGAACTTGGTGGTGGCGCTGCGCAACATCGACGGCGCCATGGAGGAAGCCGCCTTCAACCTGGGCTCGCGCGGGTTCCGGCTGTTCCGCCGCGTGATCTTCCCGCTGGCGTTGCCGGGCTATGTGGCCGGCACGTCGCTGGTGTTCGTCAAGGTGTTCGACGACCTGGGCACGCCATTGGTGCTGGGCACGACCAACATGCTGGCCCCGCAGGCCTATCTGCGCATCACGCAGGTGGGGCTGGAAGACCCCCTGGGGTACGTGATCAGCGTGATCATGATCGCGTTCTCGATCCTGGCGCTGTGGCTGTCGGCACGCGTGCTCAAGGGCCGCGACTACTCCACCCTGCAAAAGGGCGGCAATTCCATCCAGAAGCGCACGCTGCGTCCGCTGGAAAGCGTGCTGGCCTACGGGTGGATCATCCTGGTGCTGATGCTGGTGCTGTCGCCGCACATGGGCGTGCTGCTGCTGTCGCTGGCCAGCGTGTGGAGCTTCGCGCCGCTGCCCGACGGGTATACGCTGGCCCATTACTCGGCGGTGTTCTCCGAATCCCAGGGCATGATCGCCAACACCCTGCTCTATTGCGGGCTGGCCGCGGGCGTGGACGTGATCCTGGGCACCGCCATCGCCTACCTGATGCTGCGCACCCGCCTGCCGGCGCGTCAGTGGCTGGATTTCATGGCATCGGCGGCGCTGGCGATCCCCGGCATCGTGCTGGCCATCGGCTTCTTGCGCACGTTCCGCGGCATCGAGCTGCCCGGCACCGGCACCTTGCTGACCTCGTCGTGGATCATCATCATGATCGCGTACTCGGTCAGGCGGCTGCCCTACGCGCTGCGTTCCTGCGTGGCGTCGCTGCAGCAGATCAACGTCTCGCTGGAGGAAGCCGCGCAGTCGCTGGGCGCCACCCGCATGAGCACGATACGGCGCGTGGTGGTGCCGTTGATGGCCGGCGGCATGCTGGCGGGCTTCGTGACCAGTTTCGTGACGGCGGCGGTCGAGCTTTCGGCCACCATCATGCTTGTCACCAAAGACAGCCAGGCGCCCATGAGCTACGGCATCTATCTGTATATGCAAAGCGCGGCGGGCCGGGGCCCGGGCGCCGCGCTGGGCGTGCTGGCGGTGGCCGCGGTGGCCATCGGCACGTATGTATCGCACTTGCTGGTGGAGCGCGCGCAGTCGCGCCAGCGTCCGGCACGCAATGAAGGGGAATCAGCATGAAGAAAGTCAGCGTCGAATGCCGCAACATCCGCTTGTCCTACGGCAAGACGGAGGTGCTCAAGGATGTGAACATCAACATCGAGCCCGGCGAATTCTTCGCCTTGCTGGGCCCGTCGGGCTCGGGCAAGTCCACGCTGCTGCGGCTGATCGCCGGCTTCAACCGGCACAGCGCGGGACAGTTGCTGGTGGACGGCAAGGACATCAGCGGTACGCCGCCCTGGGACCGCAACATCGGCATGGTGTTCCAGAACTACGCGCTGTGGCCGCATATGACGGTGTGGGACAACGTGGCGTTCGGTCTGGTCGAGCGCAAGCTGCCCAAGGCGGAAATCCGCGCCAAGGTGGAAGCGGCGCTGGAGCTGGTGGGCCTGTCGCAATACGGCAAGCGCCGCCCCAACCAGTTGTCCGGCGGGCAGCAGCAGCGCGTGGCGCTGGCCCGCACCATCGTCATCGAGCCGCAGGTGCTGCTGCTGGACGAGCCCCTGTCCAACCTGGACAAGAAGCTGCGCGTGCAGATGCGCCAGGACTTGCTGAGCCTGCAGCGGCGCCTAGGCATCACCACCATCTTCGTCACGCACGACCAGGAAGAGGCGATGACCACCGCTGACCGGATGGCGGTGCTGGACCACGGCGTGGTCCAGCAGATCGGCGCGCCCAGCACATTGTTCGACTATCCGGTGAACCGCTTCGTGGCCAACTTCGTGGGCACGATGAACGTGCTGGAAGGGGATGTGCGCGAGCGCACCAGCGGCAGCGTGGTGCTGGCGGTGGAAGGCATTGGCGACCTGCACCTGCCGCTGACGGCCGAGGCGCCGGCGGCGTCCCGGCTGGCGGCCAGCTTCCGGCCCCACACGGTGCAGATCGAAATGGCGGACGGCCTGGGCGATGCGCGCTACGTCTGGCTGCCGGGCGTCGTCGAAAGCAGCGAATTCCTGGGCGAATTCACGCGCTATCAGGTGCTGATCGGCGAACAGCGGCTGACCGCCGACCAGTCGCACCTGGCCGGATTGTCGCCCTTCCCTGCCGGCGCGCCGGTGTCGATCGGATTGGAGCCTACCCAAGTCCGGCTGCTCGCGGCCTAAACTTGCGGCCATGGAAATCTATCAGATCCGTGCCTTCGTCACGGTCGCCCGGCTGGGCAACCTGACGAAGGCGGCCGAGGCGCTGTCGCTGACCCAGCCCGCGGTCACCGCGCAGATCAAGGCCCTGGAACAAAGCCTGGGCGTGGCGCTGTTCGACCGCAGCGGCGGCCGGCTGGCGTTGGCCAAGGCGGGCGAAGTGCTGTTGCCCACGGCGGAATCCCTGCTGGTGCTGGGCGCGCAACTCAAATCCGAAGCGCAGCAACTGCAAGGCAGCCTGCACGGGGTCGTGGAACTGGGCGTGCCCAGCGAAATGCCGGATTTCCTGCGCCTGGGCGAGTTGGCCTTTGCCGTGAATCAGCGGCTGCCGCTGGTGGAACTGAAGACCCAGACGCTGCCAGCCGCCACGCTGGCCGAACAGGTCAGCACGGGCCGCCTGCCTGCCGCGCTGACCATCGCCGCCAACCCGCCGCGTGGCGTGCTGTGGCTGCCGTTGCGCAGCGTGCGCTACCGCATCGCCATGCCGAAAGAACACGCCGCGGTGCTCAAGCGCGGCGGATGGCGGGAAGTGGCGCAACTGCCCTGGCTGGACGGGCCGTCCGGCTGCCACACCCATCTGCTGCTGCGCGACATGTTCGAACGCCACGGCCTGTCGCCGCGCATCGTCATGCAGCACGACGACCAGGCCAACCTGGATGCGCTGGTGCGCGCCGGCGCGGGCTGCGCGCTGTTGCGCGAGGAAACCGCCCTGGCCGGCGCCGCGTCCAACGATTTCATCGTGTGGGGCCAGGCCCGCGTGGACGCCATGCTAGGCTTCATCCTGCCCTATGAGCGCGCTAGCGAGCCCGCGCTGGTCGCGTTAAGCTCGATCATTCAAACCATCTGGAAGCCGCGCGCGGCGATCACGCCGGCCCAGCTCTAAGCCTTACTCCCGCACCACGATCCAATGACTGAAATCTGGTTCATCCGCCATGGCGAAACCGACTGGAACCGCCAGCGCCGCCTGCAAGGCTGGCAAGACATCCCCCTGAACGAATTCGGCGTCAACCAGGCCAGCCTGCTGGCCGCGCGCCTGCGCGAAGAAGCCCGCCACACGCCGATCCACGCCATCTACAGCAGCGATCTGCAGCGCGCCCACGCCACGGCCGTGCCCGTGTCTGAACAACTGGGCCTGCGCGTGCGCGTGGAGCCCGGCATCCGCGAACGCGGCTTCGGCGTGCTGGAAGGCCTGGACCACGATCGCATTGACGTTCAGGCCCCCGAAGCCGCGGCCGCCTGGAAAAGCCGTGATCCGTTGCGCCCGCTGGATGGCGGCGAAACGCTGGGCCAGTTCCAGTCGCGCGTGATCTCGACGGTGGACGACATCGCCAGCCGCCACGACGGCGAGCGCATCCTGCTGTTCACCCACGGCGGCGTGCTGGACATCATCTGGCGCCACGCGTCGGGCGTGCCGCTGAACGCGCCGCGCGATGCCGCGCTGCTGAACGTCAGCATCAACCGCGTCGCCGTGCACGGCCGCAAGTGGGAAGTGCTGGACTGGGGCGATGTGGGGCACGTGGCCGACGAAGTCGGCGACGACGTGGTGCCGTAAGCGGCAACCGCGCTGGGCGTAAAGCGGAACCTACTCCGCTTTACGCGGCTTGCGCGGCGCGTTGCGCGCCAGCTTGTCATACACGGCGTTGGGCAACAGGCGCATCAGCTTGGCCACCACGCCCATCTGCCACGGAATCACCTTATACGACGTGCCGCGCTCGATCGCGGCATGCGCGCGCTGCGCAAAGGCGTCCGCTTCCATCAGGAAGGGCATCGAATACGGGTTCTTCGCCGTCATGGCGGTCTTGATGTAGCCGGGGGCGATCGTCACGACCCGGATGCCGTCGGCCGCCAGTTCCAGCCGCAGGCTTTCGCAGTAGGTCACCACGGCGGATTTGGAAGCGCTGTAGGCGCCCGCGCCCGGCAGGCCGCGCACGCCGGCCACGCTGGCGATGCCCACCAGCCGTCCGGCGCCCGCCGCGCGCATGGCGCCCACGAACGGCTCGAAGGTGGCGACAGTGGCCAGCAGGTTGGTATCGACGATGGCCTTGAACACGTCATAGTCTTCGCCGTGCTCGGTCAGCGTGCCCGCACTGATGCCGGCGCTGGCGATGACCACGTCCACCCTGCCCTGGCAAAACGCGATGAAATCGGCTGCGGCCGCGTGCAAGGCCGCGCGGTCGCGCACGTCCACGGCATAGCAGCGGTGTTCGCCGGGCAGGCTGGCGGCCAGCTCGCGCAACGCGTCTTCGCGCCGGCCAAGCAGGCCCAGCGTGGCGCCGGATGCGGCGTACTGCTGCGCCAGGGCGCGGCCCAGGCCACTGCTGGCGCCGGTAATGAAGACTCGGTTCATGGATCGCCGTAAGCAGAGATGAAAAAGCAGGAATGAAAAAGGGGCGACCCTCTTTTACAAGGGCCGCCCCGGCATCCTACATCAAGCGCACGCAGCTGGCTTCAGCCGCGCACCCTCTTTCAGAGCTTCAGTTCTTCAACAGCGATGCGTGCAGATCCTGCAACGGATACACCTGCAGGCCCAGGCCCTGGCGCAGGTACTGCATGCCTTCGACCGCGGCGCGGGCGCCAGCGATGGTGGTAAAGAAGGTGACGCGAGCCGCCAGCGACTGCGTGCGGATGGTGCGCGAATCAACAATGGCGTTGCGACGCTCTTCGACGGTGTTGATGACCAGCGCGATTTCGCCGTTCTTCACCATGTCGACGATGTGCGGACGACCTTCAGTGACCTTGTTCACCACTTGCACAGGAATGCCGGCCGCTTCGATCTCGGCTGCCGTGCCACGCGTGGCGACCAGCTTGAAGCCCAGGGCGTGCAGGCCGCGCGCCACTTCCACGGCGC
Source organism: Achromobacter sp. (assembly GCF_057314935.1). Lineage (NCBI taxonomy): Bacteria > Pseudomonadati > Pseudomonadota > Betaproteobacteria > Burkholderiales > Alcaligenaceae > Achromobacter > Achromobacter sp. Next base: position 15,692 of record NZ_DBHKZA010000057.1, on the reverse strand, counting down.
GGGGCTTGTCCTGGTTCTTCACGCTGATGAACACCGTGCCGGAATCCGGCAGGCGCACGCCAGCGGCCAGCTGCGACTTCACGAAGGCTTCGCCGAAGCTCATGCCCACGCCCATCACTTCGCCGGTCGACTTCATTTCCGGCCCGAGGATGGTGTCCACGCCCGGGAACTTCACGAACGGGAACACGGCTTCCTTGACCGAGAAGTAAGGCGGCACGACTTCCTTCGTGATGCCTTGCGCCGCCAGCGTCTGGCCGGCCATGGCGCGCGCGGCGATCTTGGCCAGTTGCAGGCCGGTGGCCTTAGACACGTAAGGCACCGTGCGCGAAGCGCGCGGGTTCACTTCCAGCACGTAGACGTCGCCGCCTTGAATGGCGAACTGCACGTTCATCAGGCCGCTGACGTTCAAGGCCTTGGCCATCATCGTGGTCTGGCGCTTGATCTCGGCGATGACGTCCGCCGACAGCGAGTAAGGCGGCAGGCTGCACGCCGAGTCACCCGAGTGCACGCCGGCCTGCTCGATGTGTTCCATGACGCCGCCGATGAAGACGGTTTCGCCGTCGGCCAGGCAGTCCACGTCCACTTCGGTGGCGTTGTTCAGGAAGCGGTCCAGCAGCACGGGCGAGTCATTGCTGACCTTCACGGCCTCGCGCATGTAGCGTTCGAGGTCTTGCTGCTCGTGCACGATTTCCATGGCGCGGCCGCCCAGCACGTAGCTGGGACGCACAACCAGCGGGTAGCCGATTTCGGTAGCGTGGGCCAGGGCCTCGCCTTCGGTGCGCGCGGTGCGGTTGGGCGGTTGACGCAGGCCCAGCTTGTTCAGCAGCTTCTGGAAGCGTTCGCGGTCTTCGGCGACGTCGATGGATTCCGGGCTGGTACCGATGATCGGCACGCCGTTGGCTTCCAGGGCGCGCGCCAGCTTCAACGGGGTCTGGCCACCGTACTGGACGATCATGCCGACCGGGTTTTCCTTGTGGACGATTTCCAGCACGTCTTCCAAGGTCAGCGGTTCGAAGTACAGGCGATCCGACGTGTCGTAGTCGGTGGACACGGTTTCCGGGTTGCAGTTGACCATGATGGTCTCGTACCCGTCTTCGCGCAGCGCCAGCGCGGCATGCACGCAGCAGTAGTCGAATTCGATGCCCTGGCCGATCCGGTTCGGGCCGCCGCCCAGCACCACGATCTTCTTGCGATCGGTGGGGGCGGATTCGCACTCTTCTTCGTACGTGGAGTACATGTAGGCGGTGCGGGTGGCGAATTCGGCGGCGCAGGTGTCGACGCGCTTGTAGACCGGGCGCACGTTCAGCTGGTGACGCAGCTTGCGCACTTCGGACTCGGCCGAATCCAGCAGGAATGCCAGGCGGCGGTCGGAGAAACCGCGGCGCTTCAGTTCCCACAGGGTGGCGTAATCCAGGTCGGCCAGCGTCTTTTGTTCCAGCGCCAGTTCGATGTCGACGATTTCCTTGATTTGCGACAGGAACCACGGGTCGATGTGCGTGATGTTGTGCACTTCGTCCAGCGTGAAGCCTTGCGCGAAGGCGTCGCCCACGTACCAGATGCGTTCCGGACCGGGCTCGCCCAGTTCGACTTGCAGCTTTTCGCGGTCGGTGGTTTTCTGGTTCAGGCCGTCGACGCCGACTTCCAGACCACGCAGCGCCTTCTGGAACGATTCCTGGAAGGTGCGGCCGATGGCCATGACTTCACCCACGGACTTCATCTGGGTGGTCAGGCGCGCGTCGGCGGTGGGGAATTTTTCGAACGCGAAACGCGGCACCTTGGTGACGACGTAGTCGATCGACGGTTCGAACGAGGCGGGCGTGGCGCCGCCGGTGATTTCGTTCTTGAGCTCGTCCAGCGTGTAACCCACGGCCAGGCGCGCGGCGACCTTGGCGATGGGGAAGCCGGTGGCCTTGGACGCCAGCGCCGACGAACGCGACACGCGCGGGTTCATCTCGATGACGATCATGCGGCCGTCGCGCGGGTTGACCGCGAACTGCACGTTCGAGCCGCCCGTATCCACACCGATCTCGCGCAATACCGCGATCGATGCGTTACGCATGATCTGGTATTCCTTGTCGGTCAGCGTCTGAGCCGGCGCCACGGTGATCGAGTCACCGGTGTGCACGCCCATCGGGTCCAGGTTTTCGATCGAGCAGACGATGATGCAGTTGTCCGCCTTGTCGCGGACCACTTCCATCTCGAATTCCTTCCAGCCCAGCAGCGACTCTTCGATCAGCAGTTCGCTGGTGGGCGACGCTTCCAGGCCGCGACGGCAGATGGTTTCGAATTCTTCGGCGTTGTAGGCGATGCCGCCGCCCGAACCACCCATCGTGAAGCTGGGGCGGATGACGGCCGGGAAACCCGAGGTGCCGACTTCGGCCGCGATGCGGCGCTGCACTTCCCAGGCTTCGTCCATGCTGTGGGCGACGCCCGACTTGGCCGATTCCAGGCCGATGTCGGTCATGGCCTGCTTGAACTTCTGGCGGTCTTCGGCCTTTTCGATGGCGTGCTCGTTGGCGCCGATCAGTTCCACGTTGTGCTTTTTCAGCACGCCGTGGTGGGCCAGGTCCAGCGCGCAGTTCAGCGCGGTCTGGCCGCCCATGGTCGGCAGCAGCGCATCGGGCTTTTCACGCTCGATGATCTTTTCGACGGCTTGCCAGGTGATGGGCTCGATGTAGGTGACGTCGGCCGTTTCCGGGTCCGTCATGATCGTGGCCGGGTTGCTGTTCACCAGGATGGTGCGGTAACCCTCGGCCTTGAGCGCCTTGCACGCCTGTGCGCCGGAATAGTCGAATTCGCAGGCCTGCCCGATGATGATGGGGCCGGCGCCGATGATGAGTATGCTTTTTAGGTCTGTACGCTTGGGCATGATGCAATCTTTACTTTTGGCCGGACATCAGGGCGATGAACTTGTCGAACAGTTCAAGGATGTCGTGCGGACCCGGGCTGGCTTCGGGGTGACCCTGGAAGCAGAAGGCCGGGCGGTCGGTGAGCTCGAAGCCTTGCAGCGTGCCGTCGAACAGCGACACGTGCGTCACGCGCGCATTGGCCGGCAGGCTGGCGGCATCCACTGCGAAGCCGTGGTTCTGGCTCGTGATGAACACGCGCTTGGACTGCAAGTCCTGCACGGGATGGTTCGCGCCGTGGTGGCCCGTCTTCATCTTGAGCGTCTTGCCGCCCACGGCCAGGCCCATGATCTGGTGGCCCAGGCAGATGCCGAACACCGGCAGCTTCTTGTCCAGGAACACGCGCGTGGCGTCGATGGCGTAGTCGCAAGGCTCGGGGTCACCGGGGCCGTTGGACAGGAACACGCCGTCGGGATTGAGCTTCAGGACTTCTTCGGCGCTGGTTTGCGCGGGCACCAAGGTCAGGCGGCAGCCACGGTCGGCCAGCAGGCGCAGGATATTGGTCTTGATGCCGAAGTCGTAGGCGACGACGTGGAACTTGGACTGGTCGGGCTTGGAGAAGCCTTCACCCAGTTGCCAGG
>NZ_DBHKZA010000057.1:0-12105 GCF_057314935.1 Achromobacter sp. | reverse complement strand
ACGACGTGGAACTTGGACTGGTCGGGCTTGGAGAAGCCTTCACCCAGTTGCCAGGTGCCTTCGGTCCATTCGCTGCTTACCTTGGTGGAGACGACCTTGGCCAGATCCTGGCCGGCCATGCCGGCAAAGCCCTTGGCCAGTTCGACCGCGCGCTCGGCGTCGGTGCCAACAAAGATGCAGGCGCCTTGAGCGCCTTTTTCACGCAGGATGCGCGTGAGCTTGCGGGTGTCGATGCCGGAAATGGCGACGATGCCCTGCGCGGCCAGATAGTCGGGCAGGGATTGCGTGGAACGGAAGTTCGACACGCGGGCGGGACAGTCGCGGACCACCAGTCCGGCGGCATAGACGCGATTGGCTTCCACGTCTTCGGCATTGACGCCGGTGTTGCCAATATGCGGATACGTCAGCGTGACGATCTGGCCGCTATAGCTGGGATCGGTGAGAATTTCCTGGTACCCGGTCATCGCGGTGTTGAACACCACTTCGGCAACGGTATGGCCAGGCGCACCGATCGACACGCCTCGAAAAATGGTACCGTCCGCCAGAGCCAGAATTGCAGGAGGGAAGCGGTTGATCCCCTCGGGAAAAAGTTGCGGCAGCACAGTAAACCCCGGTTGTAGAATCGATAATCAAACCTTCGGATTATACTCCGACAGGCCGAAATTCCCGGCGAACCGCGCCAAATAAGGCCCGTAGCCGCGATTTGCCCTTTGCGGCGCGCGTGCCCGGCCTCGCGCAATTGGACGACGGCAGCCAACACCGGGCAGTGATACGCTAAGGCACCTTCAACCCTTGCCGTTGTGAGCCGTATCTGCCCATGTCCAGCCAACTTGACGCCCTGCGCAATCACACCACCGTTGTCGCCGACACGGGGGATTTCGAAGCGATGAAGGCGCTGCGTCCCACCGACGCCACCACCAATCCGTCCCTGATTCTGAAGGCCGTCCAGCAGGATGCCTACCGGCCGCTGCTGGAGAAAACGGCCCGCGACCATGGCGGCGCCTCGACGCCTGAGCTCGTGGACCGCCTGCTGGTCGCCTTTGGCCGCGCCATCCTGAACATCGTGCCGGGTCGCGTGTCGACCGAGGTGGATGCCCGCCTGTCCTTCGACACCCGCGCCACCATCGAGCGCGCCCGCGGGCTGATCGCGCTCTATGAAGCCGCCGGCGTGCCGCGCGAACGCGTGCTGATCAAGATCGCCTCCACCTGGGAGGGCATCCAGGCCGCCCGCGCCTTGCAGGCTGAAGGCGTGCGCTGCAACCTGACGCTGCTGTTTTCCTTGCCCCAGGCCGTCGCCTGCGCCGATGCCAAGGTGCAATTGATTTCGCCCTTTGTCGGCCGCATCTACGACTGGTACAAGAAAAGCGCCGGCGCGTCCTGGGTGGAAGCCGACAACGCGGGCGCGCGGGACCCCGGCGTGCTGTCCGTGACGCGCATCTACCGCTACTACAAACAGCACGGCATTCCCACCGAAATCATGGGCGCGAGCTTTCGCAATGCAGGGCAAATCGTGGCGCTGTCGGGCTGCGACCTGCTGACGATCAGCCCCGATCTGCTGAACCAGCTGGCCAGCGCGCCCGGCGACGTTCCCGCGCAATTGCGCGCCGACGACACGGGCGAACCCATCGCGCGCATCGGGTCGGACGAAATCACATTCCGCACCCTGCTCAACGAGGACGCCATGGCGACCGAGAAGCTCTCGGAGGGCATCCGCCTCTTCGTGGCGGACGCGATCAAGCTGGACGCGCTGATCGACGCGCAGCGCGGCTGAAGCGAATCGGGGGCAGCGGGCCTTGCCGGCGCGCGCGCCCCTTCCCCGCCCCTAGCGGTGGTCGTGCGAATGCACTTGCAGCGCTTCCAGGAAGCGCGACACCATGTTGTACGCCGCGACCGTCGCGGTCAGCTCGACGATGAGCTTATCCGACCCCATTGCCGCCCGCGCCGCCTGGAACACCGGTTCCGGCACCTGCACCTGGCGGGTCATCGCATCGGTATAAGCCAGCACCGCCTTTTCGCGTTCGCCGAACAGGTCCGAGTCTTCCCAGGCGTCCAGCGCATCCAGCTGCGCTTGCGAAACGCCCTCTTTCAGCGCGATCGGCGCATGCTGGTCGGCCTCGTAAGGCGCGCCATTGATCGCCGCCACCCGCATGATCACCAATTCGCGCAGGTCGCCGGGCAGCGTGCTCAACTGGCGGATCGAGGTCAGATAGTTCAACCAGCCGCCCGCAACCGCCGGGCTGTGCAGCAGCATCTGGTACAGGTGCAGGACGCTGCCGCGTTCGGCGACGATGCGATCGACCAGGGGCCGTGCTTCGGGATGAGTCAGATCGGCGTAGGGAAGACGGGCCATGGAATCTCCATATAGGTGACGGGGCTGCAAATGCACACATTCATACAATATATTTGACATAATGACAGCACATTGCGCGTCCCCGGTATATACCCAGAATGAATGCGCCCACCCAATCCGTTCCACCCGTCACGCTCGCGAACTGCGATAGCGAACCGATACACGTACCGGGCGCCATCCAGCCGCTGGGCGCGCTGATTGCGTTCGACGCGGACGGCAACTTGCGGTTCGCCAGCGAAAACGCGCCCGACGTGCTGGGTGCGCCGCTGACCCTGGGCCAACCCTGCGCGCCCGGCGCGCTGCCTCCCGCCCTGGCCCACTACCTGGCCGTCTGGCTGGGCAATCCCGACCCTATCTTCGACCCGTTGACCATCGCGCTGAATCACGCGACGTTCGACGTGATCGGCCACCGCAACACGGACGGCCTGACGATCATCGAGCTGGAACTGCGGGTGGACGACACGGGCATCGCCGACCCGGCGCGCATCTACCGCAGCATCGAACGGGTGCGTGGCCAGCGCGACATCCAGGGCCTGCTGGAAAGCGCCGTGCGCGAGGTGCGCCGCGCCACCGGCTTCGACCGCGTCATGGCCTACCGCTTCCATCCTGACGACAGCGGCGAGATCGTGGCCGAGCAACGCCACGAATCGCTGGAGGACTGGGTGGGACGCCGGTATCCGGCCGGCGACATCCCGGCGCAGGCGCGCCGCCTGTACACCGTCAACACCTTGCGCCAGATCGCAGACGCCCGCTATACGCCGATCCGCGTGCTGGGCGCGCCTGGCTCGGATCCACGGCCGCTGGACATGAGCTTTTCCGCGTTGCGCAGCGTGTCGCCGATCCATCTGGAATACATGGCGAACATGGGCGTGCAAGCGTCGATGAGCCTGTCGATCGTCATTGATGGCCGGCTGTGGGGCATGATCGCCTGCCACCATCATTCGCCGCGCCCGATCCCCTACCCGGCGCGCCAGGCCTGCGAAGCGCTGGCGCAAGTGCTGTCGGCCGCGCTGGCCAATTTCGAAGGCAGTGAGCGCGCCGCTCAGGCGCGCCGCAATGCGGCGCTGGTCAGCGAACTGACCGAACGCGTGTCCGCGTCGGAAAACCTGCATCTGGCGCTGTCCGCCGGCCCCACGACGCCCGCTTCGCTGATCCCGAACGACGCCGCGCTGTGCCTGTGGGGCAACAGCGTCACCGTGTTCGGCGGCATCGCGCCGCGCGGCGAGTTGGCGGGCATCCTGTGCGCGCTGGACCAAAGCGGCCAGCGCCTGGTGCACACCGACAACATCGCCCGCGACTATCCTGAACTGCAGACCGATCTGGTGCCTTACGCCGGACTGCTCGCGTGCAAATTCGACCCCATGAACAATGGCTGGCTGATCTGGTTGCGCAAAGAGCAGATCGAAACGCTGGTGTGGGGCGGAAAGCCGGAGAAACAATACACCGTCGGCAATCTGGGGCCGCGCCTGACGCCGCGCGGCTCGTTCGAGGCCTGGCGCGAAGTCGTGCGCAACACCTGCACGACCTGGCTGCCCGCCGAACTGGAAGCCGCCGACAACCTGCGCGACGAACTGTCCCACATCGCGACCAGCCGCGCCGCTGACGTGGACCGGGCGCGGACCGCGCTGCTGGCCATGCTGGGCCACGATCTGCGCGATCCGCTGCAGTCCATTTCCATGGCCGCCACGCTGTTGTCCAAGACGGATTCCGGGGCCCGCATGGGCGAACGCATCCGCTATTCCAGCGGCCGGATGCAGCGCCTGATCTCGCAGGTACTGGACCTGTCCCGCCTGCAGGGCGGCATGGGGTTGGGCATCGAGAAGCGGCTGTGCAACCTGAGCGATCTCGTCAACGGCCTGATCGACGAAAAGCGCCAGGCATATCCTGGATTGCGCATCGAGCCCGAGGTGACGCCCGGCCTGGAACTGATGGCCGATACCGATCGCATCGCTCAGGTGGTGACCAACCTGATGAGCAATGCACGCCAACACGGCGCCCCGCGCCAGCCCATCCAAGTGCTGGCACGGCAGGTAGGCGACAATATCGAATTGCGCGTCGTGAACCACGGCGCGCCCATCGCGGAAGAGGTGCTGGCGCACCTGTTTTCGCCTTTCAAACCTGAGTCGATGGGCCATTCGCGTAACCGCAATGGCCTGGGGCTGGGCCTGTACATCGCCGATCAGGTCGTGCGCGACCATGATGGCGAGATCGCGGTCGAATGCCGCGACGGGCTGGTCATTTTCACGGTGACGCTGCCGCGCGACCTGCGCGACGCGCCCGCTCTTTGATTTCTGGAGGTACCCTTTTGAACGACGTGCGCGCGATTCGCGTCCTGCTGGTTGACGACAATGAAATGGGCTCGGAGCTGCTTGCCGAGTTCCTGGCGCTTTCCGGAGTGGAAACGCGGTGCGCCGCCACCGGTGAAGCCGCCCTGGAACTGGCCGACAGCTTTGCGCCCGAAGCGGTGCTGGTGGACATCCTGCTGCCCGACATGGACGGCTACGAATTGGCCACCCGGTTGCGCGCGCGCGCCAGGGACACCCGCATCTATGCCCTGAGCGGACTGGCCCGCCAGGAACGGCGCGACGACACGGAAGGCATGTTCAACGGCTGGATCGAAAAGCCCGCCGATCCCGACGCGCTGCTGGCCATCCTGCGCCAGGCGCACTGAACGTGGCGCCCCCGATGCCGACATCTGATCTCCTGGAAGCCCTGGCAGCGCATGGGGTGCGCCTGAAGGTGCTGGCCCAGGTCTTTCCCGTGCTTCGCCACGAGGTGGTCGGCCCGCTGTCCAACGCCACATTGGCGGCTGCGATGCTGCGCCAGAGCCCTGAAGGCGCCAGCGCCGACGCCCTGCAGCAACGCTGCCACCGGTTGGCCGGCGACCTGACGGGCATGCTCGAAGACAGCGTCGCCATCGTGCGCGACCTGGATCAATGGCTGGTGGATCAAGGCGCGTGCGCATCGGCCGACGCCTTGCTGCGGGAATGCCGCAAGCTCATGTTCTCGCACCTGCTGCTGTCCGGGCGCAGCGTCACCTGGTCCGAAGACATCGCCGAAGTCGAGCTGCCGCAATTCGCATCGCGCTACCTGCTGCTGGCGTGGTTGCTGTGCCTGCTGCCGGCCCTTCCCGCCGGCGCGGCGCTGACGCTGGATTTTTCGCATGCCGATGCCTGGCACGCCCGTTTCTCCGCGGCCCCGGACTTCAGCGACGTCCAGCCCACCGGTTTCGATCCGCAGGAAGTCGACCTTCTTGCGGCCGCATCAGGCTGGCGCCTGGAGCGTCAAACGCATGGCTGGTCGCTCCACCTGCCTGCCCCCACCCTCGACAAGTGAGTGGCCGACATGATTTCCCCCGTTCATCAGGTGCTTCGAGAAGGCACGCGTGACAGGCACGAAACGCTGGACCAGGGCCTGGCCCTGACAAGCGGCGACGTGGACCGCGCCGATTATCTGAATTACCTGCGCGCCTTGCTGGGCTGGCTGGAACCGCTGGAGCAGCGGCTTTGGCAGTTGGACTGGCCGGACAGCCTGCAGGCGCATACGCGCGCTGGCAAGAGCGATTGGATCCGCGCAGACCTGGCCGATGCCGGAGATGCGGCGCCCGTGCCGCAATGCGCGGATGCGCCTCGGGTGCTTGCGGCAAACGCTTACGCCTTGGGCGTGGCCTACGTGGTCGAGGGATCGCAATTGGGAGGACGCTTCCTGGCCAAGCACCTGGCCGACGTCACTCCCGCCCTGCCGCTGCGCTATCTGCGCGGCTACGGCGAACAGGTGGGGCCGATGTGGAAAGCGTTCCTGCAGTATCTGGACAGCGAAGCCGGGGCCCGAGGCAGCGAGGCCCACGCCCTGCAAGGCGCCCGCGACGCGTTTGACAGCCTGACGGCCTGGCTGCACAGCCGGCAGGCGCTGCGAGCCTGAGCCGCCCGCGCGGCGGCTGATGCGCCGCCGCCGGACAGCTTGCCTACAGCTTTTCGGTTTCGCCCGATTTGGGCTGCCACTTCATCAGGCGCTTTTCACCGATGCCGACGATGTAGTCCAGCACCAGCGCGAATGCCGTCAGCACGACGATGCCCGCAAACACCGTGTTCACGTCGAACGTGCCTTCCGCTTGCAGGATCAGGTAGCCCACCCCGCTTGCCGAGCCCAGGTACTCTCCCACCACGGCGCCCACGAAGGCCAGGCCCACGGACGTATGCAGGCTGGAGAATACCCAGCTGGTGGCGGACGGCAGATAGACGTGGCGCAGCAACTGGCGCTTGCGCGCGCCCAGCATGCGGGCATTGTCCAGCAAGGTCGGGCTGACTTCGCGCACGCCCTGGTAGACGTTGAAGAACACGATGAAGAACACCAGCGTGACCGCCAGCGCCACCTTGGACCAGATTCCCAGCCCGAACCACATCCCGAAGATGGGCGCCAGAATGACGCGCGGCATCGAGTTGGCGGCCTTGATGTAGGGATCGAGGATGGCGCTTGCGCGCGGCGACAGCCCCAGCCACAGGCCGAAGCCCAAGCCGGCGATGGTGCCGATGAAGAACGCCAGCACGGTTTCGGTCAGGGTCACCCACAGGTGGGTGTAGATATCCGCGTTGGTGACGAACCAGGCCCAGATGCGGCCCCAGACTTTCAGCGGCTCGCCAAAGAAGAACGCCACCTTGGAGTCGCGCGAGGCGAAATGCCAGACGCCCAGGATGACGACCAGCAGCAGCAGTTGCCAGAAGCGCAGGCTGGCGGAACCGGATTTGAATGACTTCGACATACCTCAGGCTCGCTTCTGTTGGGCATAGCCCTTGAGCACTTCTTCGCGCAGCACCGCCCAGATGGCGGTATGCAGCTCGACGAAACGCGGATGGGCGCGCACCTCGGCCACGTCGCGCGGACGCGGCAGGTCGATCGCGAATTCGCCGATCGGATGCGTGCCCGGCCCTGCCGACAGCACGATCACGCGGTCGCTCATCGCGATGGCTTCATCCAGATCGTGCGTGATGAACAGCACAGCCTTGCGTTTGGCCATCCACAGTTCCAGCACCTCGTTTTCCATCAGCTGGCGCGTCTGGATGTCCAGGGCGGAGAACGGTTCGTCCATCAGGATGATGTCCGGATCGCGGATCAGCGTCTGGGCCAGCATCGCGCGCTTGCGCATGCCGCCCGACATCTGGTGCGGATAACGTTGCTCGAATCCGCCCAGGCCAACCCGGCGCATCCACTCGCGGCCTCGCTCCAGCGCTTCCGGACGCGGCACGCCGGCGAAGTCCAGCCCCGCCACCACGTTGTCCAGCGCGCTGCGCCAGGGCAAGAGCGCCTCGCCCTGGAACATATAACCCGCGCGGGAATTGATGCCGGACAACGGTTGCCCGAATACTTTCACCTGGCCCGACGACGGCGCCAGCAAACCGGCCCCGACGTTGAGCAAGGTGGATTTTCCGCAACCGGTCGGCCCCACCACCGACACGAACTCCCCTGGCGCGATGGCCAGGGTCGTGTCGCTGACGGCGGTGTAGCGCTGTGACCGGTCGTCACGCGACACAAAGGTGCAACTGATATTTTCCAGCGACAGCGCGGCTTCAGCCATTGGCATACTTCTCGTTGGCGCGACGGGCGAAATCGTTGGTCCAGACCTTGGAAGGATCGATCTTCGCGCCGTCGAAGTCCGCCTGATAGGCCGCCAGGGCCTTCAACGCGGTCGCGGCGCCGTCTTCGGGGATCATGCCGTCGGGCGACAGGCCTTCCAGGCTCTTGGCGATGGCAGCCTTGTAGACGGCCGGATCGCCCAGCAGATAGGTCTCCGGCACGATCTTGGCGATCTCGTCGGGCCCTGCCTTCTGGATCCACTTGTCCGCGCGGACCAGCGCATTCGTCAGCGCCTGCGTCGTGTTCGGATTGGCGTCGATGAACGCCTGCGGCGCGTACAGGCAGCCGGCCGGCATGTTGCCGCCGAAGATGTCCTGGGTGTCTTTCAGGGTGCGCGTGTCGACGATGATCTGGATGTCGCCCGGCATTTCCAGCATCGACACCACAGGGTCGGTGTTGGAGATGGCGTCGATCTGGCCGCTGCGCAATGCCGTCACGGCTCCCGCGCCGGCGCCCACGCCGATGATGGAGACGTCGGATGCCTTCAGGCCGTGCTTGGCCAGGAAGAAGCTGACCACCATGTTGGTGGACGAGCCCGGCGCGGTCACACCGATCTTCTTGCCCTTCAAGTCGGCGGGGCCCTTGTAGTTGGGCAGGTTCTTCTTGGACACGCCCACGCCGATCATCGGCGCGCGGCCCTGCAGCACGAAGGCGCGGTAGGCCTGGCCCTTGGACTGCATCGCCAGCGTGTGCTCGAACGCGCCCGACACGACGTCGGCGCTGCCGCCCACCACTGCCTGCAACGCCTTGGAGCCGCCGGCAAAGTCGGCGATGCTGACATCGAGGCCTTCATCCTTGAAGTAGCCGCGGGCTTCTGCGATGGACAAGGGCAGGTAATAGATCAGGGGCTTGCCGCCCACGGCGATCTGGACCTTGGTCTTTTCAAGCTTCTGTGCGCGCACGATGGCGGGCGCCATGCCCATGACGCCGGCAGCGCCGGCCATCTTGAGCAAGTCACGGCGGGTAACTGACATGTGGTTGTCTCCTAATTGTCGGGTTTACCGATAGCGCCGGTCTTCGCCAGCTCATCAATAGCCGCTGAATCATACCCCAGCGATTTCAGGACTTCCTCCGTATGTTCCCCTAATGCCGGGCCCACCCAGCGCGTCTGGCCGGGGGTCTCCGACAGCTTGGGAACCACCGCCGGCAGCTTGACGGGACTGCCGTCGGCGAAGTGGTGCTGTTCGATCATCCGGCGCGCCAGGAACTGCGGATCGCTGAACATGTCGGCCACGCTGTAGATCTTGCCGACGGGCACGTCCGCGCCTTTGAGCACGCCCAGCGCCTCGTCGATGCCGCGGCCGCCGCACCATTGCTGGATGGCGCCGTCGATCTCTTCGACGCGGCGCGCGCGCCCGTCGTTACGCACCAGATCGGGATCCTCGGCCAGGTCGTCCCGGCCGATGGCGCGCATCAAGCGGTGGAAGATGGCGTCGCCGTTGCCCGCGATGACGACGTTCTGGCCGTCGCGGGTGGTGTAGGTATTGGACGGCACGATGCCCGGCAGCGCGCCGCCGGTGCGCTCGCGCACCACGCCGGCCACGTCGTATTCGGGGACCAGGCTTTCCATCATGTTGAAGACGGCCTCGTACAGGGCCACGTCCACCATCTGGCCTTGCCCGGCCTGGCAGGCCTCGCCCGTCTTGCCGTTCCAGCGGCCGCCCGTGGCGTCGCGGTGGCGCAGCGCCATCATGGCGCCGATCACGCCATGCAGCGCGGCAATCGAGTCGCCGATGGAAATGCCGACCCGCAGCGGCGGCCGGTCGGGATGACCGGACACGTAGCGCAGGCCGCCCATCGATTCGCCGATGGCGCCGAAACCGGGCTGGTCTTTCATGGGGCCGGTCTGGCCGTAGCCGGACAGCCGCACCATGATCAGCGCGGGATTGATGGCGCGCAGCTGCTCGAAGCCCAGGCCCCATTTCTCCAGCACGCCCGGCCGGTAGTTCTCGACCACGACATCGGCGTCCAGCGCCAGCTTGCGGGCGATCTCCTGGGCGCGCGGGTCTTTCAGGTTCAGGGCGATGGATTGCTTGTTGCGGGCCTGCACCGTCCACCAGAGCGAATTGCCCTCGTGCAGGTGGCGCCAACTGCGGATGGGGTCTCCGCCGCCCGTGCCGTCAGGGCCATGCGGCGTTTCCACCTTGATGACATCGGCGCCGAATTCGCCGAAGATGCGCGCGGCGAAGGGGCCGGCGATGAGCGTGCCGAGTTCCAGGACCTTGAGTCCGGTCAGCGCTGACATGGTTTGTCTTCCTCACGGTTGCCACGCCAGTACGTTGCCAGCGGGCTTTTGATATGGCGAGCCCTGCCTTATGTCGTCTTACGCTCCATCAGCGCCCAGGCGATGGTGCCGGCGTCCACGTATTCCAGTTCACTGCCGGCCGGCACGCCACGCGCCAGGCGCGTGACGCGCAAGCCGCGCTCCCCCAGGGCTTCGCCCAGGAAGTGGGCCGTGGTTTCGCCTTCGGCGGTGAAGTTGGTGGCCAGGATGACTTCCTGCACCACGCCATCGGTGGCGCGCTTGATGACGCGATCGAAATCCAGTTCGCGCGGGCCGATGCCCTCAAGCGGCGCCACCCGCCCCATCAGCACGTAGTACAGGCCACGATAGCCGTGGCTGGACTCGATCATGTTCTGGTCGGCCGGCGTTTCCACGATGCACAAGAGCGAAGGATCGCGCTTGGGATTGGCGCAGGTGCCGCAGACCTCTTCTTCCGAAAAGCTGTTGCACCGCGCGCAATGCTTCAGATCCCGCACGGCGCCGGCCAGCGCCTGCCCCAGCATGTCCGCGCCTTGCGGGTCATGCTGCAGCAGGTGGTACGCCATGCGTCTGGCCGATCGCACGCCCACGCCGGGCAGGCGCCGCAGCGCCTCGATCAGCGACACCAGCGGTTCAGGTTCAGGCAGTAAGGGATCCATTGCAGCCCAGAGCGGCGTCGATCAGAACGGCAGCTTCATGCCCGGGGGCAGCGGCATGCCGGCGGTAACGCCCGCCATCTTTTCCTGCGACGTGGTTTCAGCCTTGCGCAGCGCGTCGTTGAACGCGGCGGCGACCAGGTCTTCCAGCATGTCCTTGTCGTCGCCCAGCAGCGACGGATCGATCACGACGCGCTTGACGTCGTGGCGGCAGGTCATGGTGACCTTGACCAGGCCGCCGCCGGAGGCGCCTTCGACCAGGATCTCAGCCAGCGCGTCTTGCGCCTTCTTCATGTTTTCCTGCATTTGCTGCGCCTGGCGCATCAGGCCGGCCAGTTGTCCTTTCATCATGATGGATGTTCCTTGAACGAGGGGAATGAGAGATTGCCGCCGCCTCAGGCAGCGGCTGGGGGATCAACGTGGCGGATGGAGCCGGGTACGACCTGGCCCCCGAAATCGGCCAACAACGCTTGTACAAAAGGATCGACGGCCACGGCGTCTTCCGCCGCCTGCTGGCGCGCGGCGCGCTCGGCCTTCGCCACGGCATGCGCCGTGGCGTCGCCCGTGATGCCGACTTCCACATCCAGCCGGATGCCCTGACCGAAATGTTCGCACAGGACGGTTTGCAGGCGGACCCGGCTTTCGCTTTCGGCCAGCGTCTTGACGGCCACGCGCAGGACGATCGCATCGCCCTGCACGCCGGCCCATTCGCTCTGGCGCGCCAGTTCCGCCGCGAGTCCGGTGACGGGCAGGCGCGCGGCCAGTTCGGGCCAGCCGGCGGACGTCATGTCCGTCATGCGGGCGCGCGATTGGCCTGAGCCGCCGGCGCGCTTGCGCGCCGGCGCCGGGCCTTCGCGCCGGGCCGGCGCGGCCGTGACCGGTGCGGCGGACGGCGCGCTGGCCAGGGTTTCGAAGTCGTCGTCGTCCGGATCGGACGTAAAGCCGCCGTCCGGGACAAAGCCGCCTTCGGCTTCGAACGGGATTTCTTCGTCGACCCAGGAGGGCGGGCCGCCGTCATCGGACTCGGGCGGCGCGCTGGCCAGCACGGCCGCCACCGCGGGAGTGACCGCCAGCGCCGCGGAACCGGCGGCCTTGGCGGCAGCAGCAGTATCGGGCGTTACGGACGCCTCGGCCGGCAAGTCTTCCCAAGGCGGCACGCTGTCGCTTGAGGCGCCTTGCGGGGCGGAAGAGGCGGATTCAGGGTC
>NZ_DBHKZA010000056.1:14940-43506 GCF_057314935.1 Achromobacter sp. | reverse complement strand
CGCGGGTCAACGATTGCGGTCCGGAGCCTTCGCTCCGGACTGCCCCTGCGTCATCCTCGTTGTTGCCTACGGCAACTGCCTTCGGATTCCCTTGGGCTTATCGACGCCCCGCGCCCCCCAGGCCGCCGCCGCCCCGGGCTCTGACAGTTCACGCCTGACGTCAGCGGGGGAGGTTGGGGTGCTTGGCGTCTTGTTGGGGCCTCAGCACAAGTACGGAAGATCTTGCTGGGCCGCCCACCGCCTGCCGCGCGGGCGGCGGGCGGTGGGCATTTGCGGGGGGAAGGCTGGGCGGATGCTGAACGCGTCCGTTGGATGGGTGGTTGGACAGGGCGCAGGGGGGCGATGAGCAGGCCGTTGAATCCAACGTAGGATGGGTGGAGCGCGGGGTGTTCGGCACGCGCAATCCGTTGCGGATCTTGCGTAATCCGTCACACCCCGCCTGCCTTAAGGCACTAACGACAACCCGATGCGGAACTGCGATTCGTTGCGCTGGTTGTAGCCCAGCAGCGTTTCGCCGTAGCCGTTGAAGTACTGCAGGTGCAGATACCCGTTCATGTTCAGCCACGTGCGCTGCAGCGGCCAGGCGAAGTCCAGCTGGGTCGTGCGGCGCTTCTGGTCGCCCTGGCGGTACATCGCCGACACGACGGCGCCGTTGTCTTGCGCCCAGCGCAGTTGCCAGTCGACGCGGCCGGCATAGTCGGCGTAGTCGCGGTTTTCGTCGGCGACGGCGAAGTAGGCCTTGACCTTGGGGGCGAAGGTCAGGGTGCTGCCGCCGTCGAAGCGGTAGTGGAAGCGCGGCTCGATGTAGCCGTCGTTGACCGAGCGGGAGTCTTCGCCGTCCTTGCCGTTGGAGTTGTGTTCGACGCCGGTGTTCATGCCGAAGCGCCAGTTCTGGTTGGCGGACTGCCAGATGTTGTCCGACAGCCAGAAGGCGCTGGGGTTGAAGGTGGTGTCGATGAAGGGCATGGAGTCGCCCTGCAGGTCCCACAGCGAGGTCTGGGTGTAGGCCAGGTAGAAGTTCTCGCCCCACGTCGCCGGGCGGTCGCCGCTGGGGCTGAAGAGGCGGTACTTGGCGCTGATCTGGAAGCGGGCGGTGGTTTGGCCGCGGGTGCCGATGTCGAAGTAGACGGGCTTGTATTCCGAGATCGAGCTGCGGAACCGGTCGAACGCCGTTTGCTGCGCGACGGTGGGGACGACGGCGGCGCTGGGCGCCGGGCCGCCTTCTGGTGATGCGCCCACGGCGGTGACGGCGGCGGGGGGCACGGGTTCGCCGCTGCGGGCGTCCACCACGGGGCCTTGCGCGGGCGTGCTGGCCAGCGTGCCGCTGTCGCGGCCGGTGGCGTCCAGCGCCATCATCGAGGGCTGGCCTTCGATGGAGACGGCTTGCAGGCCGCGCGCGGTGCTGGGCACGACGGCAGTCCACGCCATGCGCGCGAAATTGTTGACCGGCACGCTATAGCTGGCGCGGTCGCCGGCCAGCTTGGCCAGGCTGCGCACGATCTGGCCGTCCTGGCTGCGCCATTGCAGCACGAGCTCTGGCGGCGCTTCCCAGTTTGCGCGCGCGCTGCCTTCGTTGAAGTACACCGCTTCGATGGTGACGGTCTCGCCAGGGGCGGCGGACGGGCGGTCGAGGCGGTACGACACGCCGGCGGCGGCTGAGCCTGCCGCGCCCAGGGCGACGATGGCCGTCAGGGTGCGCAGGGAGAATGAGGGGGCGGTGAGACGTCGTGGGGACATGGGCGCAATGTGTTTTTCTTGTGACGAGGCAATGTAGCATCGCGCGCCGAAACTGTTTGTAAGGCAGGCTTATCGGATGTAGAGGGTGTAATAAACGGGTGTTAATCAGGAAGCGGTGGCGCGGCATGGGGCGGGGGCACGGCGCCATCCGCTGCGCACGCAACAAGGCCCCGCGCATTGTCGACAATGCGCGGGGCCTTGTATTTCAAGCCTTGCAGGGTTTATTCGCCGAACTTGATGCCTTGCGCCAGCGGCAGGTTGCGCGAGTAGTTGATGGTGTTGGTCGCGCGGCGCATGTAGTTGCGCCAGGCGTCGGAACCCGATTCGCGGCCGCCGCCGGTTTCCTTTTCGCCACCGAAGGCGCCGCCGATTTCCGCGCCGGACGTGCCGATGTTGACGTTGGCGATGCCGCAGTCCGAACCCGATGCCGACAGGAAGGTCTCGGCTTCGCGCAGGTCATTGGTGAAGATCGCCGACGACAGGCCTTGCGGCACGCCATTCTGCAGGGCCAGCGCATCGGCGAATTCCTTGTAGCGCATCACGTAAAGGATGGGCGCGAAGGTCTCGTGGCAGACGACGTCCGTCTGGCCGGGCATTTCGGCGATGGCCGGGCGCACGTACCAGGCGTTGGGGTAGTCGTCGGCCAGCACGCGTTCGCCGCCGGTGACTTTGCCGCCTTGCTCGCGCGCGGCCTTCAGGGCGTCTTGCATGGCGTCGAACGACACGCGGTCGATCAGCGGACCAACCAGGTTGCCGCTGTCCAGCGGGTTGCCGATGGGGGCGCTGGCGTAGGCCTTGTGCAGGCGTTGGACCAGTGCGTCGGCGACGCTTTCGTGCACGATCAGGCGGCGCGTGGTGGTGCAGCGCTGGCCGGCCGTGCCGATGGCGCCGAAGACGATGCCGCGCGCGGCCATGTCCAGGTCGGCGGTGGGGCCGACGATGATGGCGTTGTTGCCGCCCAGTTCCAGCAGCACGCGGCCGAAGCGTTGCGCCACGCGCGGGCCCACCTGGCGGCCCATGCGGGTCGAGCCCGTGGCCGAGACCAGCGCCACCGTATGCGAATCCACCAGCGCTTCGCCGACTTCACGGCCGCCGATCAGCACTTCAGACAGTCCGGCGGGCGCGTCGCCGAAGCGCTGCATGGCCTGGGCGAAGAGCGCCTGGCAGGCCAGGGCGGTCAGCGGGGTCTTCTCCGACGGCTTCCACACCACGGCATTGCCGCAGACGATGGCCAGCGCGGCATTCCATGACCACACGGCCACGGGGAAGTTGAAGGCGCTGATGACGCCGATGACGCCCAGCGGATGCCACGTTTCCATCATGCGATGGCCGGGGCGTTCGGACGCGATGGTCAGGCCGTACAGCTGGCGCGACAAGCCGACGGCGAAGTCGCAGATGTCGATCATTTCCTGCACTTCGCCTTCGCCCTCAGCGACGATCTTGCCGGCTTCCAGGCTGACCAGGCGGCCCAGCGCGGTCTTGTTCTCGCGCAGCGTTTCGCCCAGCAGGCGGATCAGTTCCCCCCGGCGCGGCGCCGGCACGTCGCGCCAGGCCAGGCTGGCCTGGCGCGCACGGGTAATGGCCGAATGGGCTTGCGCCACCGTGTGTTCGTGCACCTGGGCCAGTTCGGCGCCGTCGATCGGGCTGCGTGCGGTCAGCGTGCCGCCGGTAAGCGCGGCCGCGTTCAGGCCGAGCGCGCGCAGGATGTCTTGGGGGGTGTCCATGCCGGTTCCTTGGATTGCCAGCGAAGCCCATGTCTTCGCTTAAGGGTTATGCCTAAGTGGCGATTCTGGAAAAAAATTTACTATACGAAACTCTAGCGTGAATTGCGAAACTTTTTTTTCTTAACCGGCTTAAGCGCCGCTTCCCTCGGGAAGCCGCCCCGGGGCCGGTTGGGAAAACCTCTTTCGGGGTGCATCAGTGGCAGACGCTTTACTTGATGTCCAAGCAGTCACCAAGACCTTCCAGCGCGACGGCCAGCCGCCGCATCGGGCGCTGGACGGCGTCGATTGCCAGCTGAACCGGGGCGAGGTCATGGTGGTGGTCGGGCCTTCCGGCTCCGGCAAAAGCACCTTGCTGCGCACCCTGAACGGCCTGGAAAGCATCGATAGCGGCACCATCCTCGTGGACGGCGTGTCGCTGACGGATCCCGCCACCGACGTCAACCGCTGGCGCACCGAGGTCGGCATGGTGTTCCAGCACTTCAACCTGTTCCAACACCGTACTGCGCTGGACAACGTTGCGCTACCCCAGCGCGTGGTGCGCGGCCGCAGCCGCGCCGACGCCGAACGCTACGCTCGCGACCTCCTGGGCCGGGTCGGCATGGGAGATTTCGGCGAACGCTATCCCAGCCAATTGTCCGGCGGCCAGCAGCAACGCGTGGCGATCGCCCGCGCGCTGGCCATGGACCCCAAATTGATGCTGTTCGATGAAGCCACGTCCGCGCTCGACCCTGAAACCGTCGGCGGCATCCTGGAACTGATGCGAGGGTTGGCGCGCGACGGCATGACGATGGCCGTCGTGACCCACGAAATGGGCTTCGCGCGCGACGTCGGCGACCGGGCGCTCTTCATGGACGCGGGCCGCATCGTGGAGATGGGCACGCCCGACGAGGTGTTCTGTCATCCGAAGGAGGCGCGCACCCGCGCCTTCCTGGAAAAGATTTTGTAGTCCAAGCAAGCCGGTCCGGCTAAATCCGGGCGCTGCCGGCCTTGCGGCAACACGACATGCTTTGCCCGGAATGACAAGGTTTCATCCACCTCTAGGGGATATTGAAATGCTGAAAATCAAACAATGGCTGGGCGTGGCCAGCGTCGCCCTGGCGGCCGCCACCGTGGCGCTGCCCGCGCAAGCCGACGAACTGGGCGACATCATCAAGCGCGGCGAACTGCGCGTCGCGGTGCAGACATCCGGGCCGCTCATGAGCTTCATGGACAAGACGGGCAAGCGCACGGGCCTGGCGGTGGAAGTCGCCAAGCGCATGGCCGACGACCTGGGCGTGAAGCTCGTCCTGCAGGACTATGAATGGAAGGGCCTGTTGCCCGCGCTGCTGTCGGGCAAGGCCGACATGGTGGCGGCCGACATGACACCCACGCCGCAGCGCGCCGCCCAGGTGCTGTTCTCGGCCCCGATGTTCTACGCCGAGACCGTGGCCGTCGTTCCAAAGGACTCCCCGTACAAGTCGTACGAGGAACTGGACAAGGCGGGCGTCAACGTCGGCGTGCTGGGCGCCAGCACCTACGCCGAAGTGGGCAAGAAGATGCTGCCCAAGGCCACCATGAAAGAGTTCTCGGGCGGCAGCGCCCCGGTCGGCCAGGCCCTGTCCAGCGGCCGTCTGGACGCCGGCATCATGTCCATGTCCACCGCCAACCAGTTCCTGGTCGACTTTGGCAACCTGCGCGTGCTGGACGGCGTGATGGTGCGCGAGCCCCTGGCCTTCGCCGTCGGCCCCAACGCCTTCCGCCTGAAGTTCTGGCTGGACAACTGGCAAACGCTGAAGACCGCCGACAACACGCTGCCCGAGCAGGTGAAGTACTGGTACTCCACCGATTGGAAGAAAGACCATTAAGCATGCGGGCCTGCGCAAGGCCCCTTCGTGTCAACAGGCTCTAGCACCGCTACGGGGAGACCGGACCGCCCATGGACTGGCTGATCGATTACTACAACTGGCGCATCGTCAGCCAGTACACGGGCCAATTCGCCACCGGCCTGGCCAACACGCTGATCGCGGCGGGCGCAAGCCTTGTGCTGTCGGTGTTGGCCGGCGTGCCGCTGGCGCTCTTGCACATGTCGTCCAAAGCCGCCATCTGGCGCCCGGTGGCCGCTTACGTGCAGTTCATCCGGTCTACGCCGTTGCTGGTGCAGATCTACCTGGTCTATTACGCCGTGCCCATGCTGATCCCCGGCGCCAAGGGCTGGAGCGAGATGGTGCTGGGCATCCTGGCGATGACCCTGCACCACGCCGCCTACATGAGCGAGATCATCCGCGTGGGCATCGAGTCCGTGCCGCGCGGCCAGATCGAAGGGGCCAAGGCGTGCGGCATGAATTATCAGCAGCGGCTGCGCTACGTCGTGCTGCCGCAGGCCTTCGTCAACACGCTGCCGCCCTTGCTGGGCCAGACCGCCGTGCTGATCAAGGACACGTCGCTGTTGTCGCTGATCACCGTGTTCGAACTGGTCGCGGCCGGCGTGCAGATGAACAGCGACCGCATCGTTCCCAACGAAAGCTTCCTGACCATCGCCGCAGGCTACCTGCTGATCTACGGCGTCATGCTGTTGTTGTCCCGGGGCGTGAGCCTCTGGCTGGCGGGCCCGGCCTGGAACGCGAGGTAAGCATGCTGGATTCCTATCTTTCCACCGCCGGCGTCGTGCTGCCCTTCCTGTTGAAGGGCTTCTGGGAGACGCTGAAGATCTCGTTCGTGGCCATTATCGCGGGCTCATTGCTGGGTTTCGTGATCGGCGTGATTCGCAGCTACCGCATCCGCGGCATCCACCAGCTGCTTGGCCTGTACATCCATATCCTGCGCGGCACGCCGTTCCTGGTGCAGCTCTACATCTTCTATTTCGTTCTGCCCAGTTCCGGCATCGAACTGCTGCATTGGGATTCCGGCACCGCGGCCTTTGTGTCGCTGTCCGTTTATACGTCCTGCTATGTGGCGGAAATCGTCATGGGCGCCATCCAGTCCGTGCCGCGCGGCCAGACCGAAGGCGCCATGACCCTGGGCCTGCGGCCCTTGCAGATCCTGCGCCTGGTCATCCTGCCGCAGGCCATGCGCCTGATCGTGCAGCCCATGAGCGGCGTCTATGTCATGCTGATCAAAAGCACCGCCATCCTGTCGGTGGTCGGCATCACGGAACTGACCCGGCAGGGCGAGGTGTTCATCATCACGTTCCCGGCCAAATCGCTGTTCATCTACGGCATGATCGCCGCCATCTATTTCATCTATTGCTACCCTTTGCTGCGCCTGGCCAACTGGCTGGAAAAGCGCCTCACGGGCGGTTTGCAGGGCGCAAGCCTGCACTGACATGGACCCGATCGGCATGGCCTCCGAGTACATCGACACCTATTACAAGCGCACGCTGTCGGACAGCGCGACCTACTATCCGCCACTGGCGGGCGCGTGCAGCACTGACGTCTGCGTGGTCGGCGGCGGCCTGGCCGGGCTGTCCACCGCGCTGGAATTGGCGCGCCGCGGGCGCAACGTCACCTTGCTGGAAGGCAAGCGCATCGCATGGGGCGCGTCGGGCCGCAACGGTGGATCGGTCTCGCCGGCGTTCTCGGCCGGCGCCGACGCCATCAAGAAGCACGTCAGCGAAGACCACTACCGGCAGCTGTACCGGCTGTCCATGGAAGGCGTGGAAATCATCCGCGACAATATCCGCAGCCTGGCCATCGCCGACGCGCACAAGGTTGACGGACGCCTGCGCGTGGTGCGCTATGAAGCGACCGACGCGCTGAACCAGTGGTGCGACGCCCAGCGCCGCGACTTCGGCCGCGACGTGCGCTTCCTGACGCGCAGCCAGGTGCGCGAGCGGCTGGTGTCGGATGTCTACCACCAGGGCGTCGAAGATCCCGCCTCGTTCCATTTCCATCCGCTGAACTACGCGCGGGCGCTGGCCCGCGAATGCGCCCGCCTGGGCGTACGCATCCATGAGGACTCCCCGGTCATCGGCGCCGCCCTGAACGGCGCGGTCAAACACCTGCAGACCGAGCGCGGGCAGGTCGACGCCCGCGCCGTCGTGCTGGCCACCGGCGGCTATACGGGCGACGTGGTGCCGGCGCTGCGCCGGGCGATGTTGCCCATCGCCACCTACATCATGCTGACCGAACCCCTGGGCGACCGCGTACAGGAAGCCATCCGCAGTACCGCGGCCATCGGCGACGACCGGCGCGCCGGCAACTATTACCGGGTCCTGGATGGCGGGCGTATCGGCTGGGGCAGTAGAATCACCACCCGTGTCGACGACCCGCCCGATCTGGCCGAGTCCCTGCGCCGCGAATTGCTGTCCGTCTACCCCCAATTGCAGGGGCTGCGCGTCGAGACCGCATGGTCGGGGCGCATGGCCTACGCCCGGCACCTGATGCCGCAGATCGGCCTGTTGGCGCCGGACGTGTGGTATTGCACGGCGTTCGGCGGCCACGGCATGAACACCACCTCGATTGGCGGCCGCGTGGTGGCCGAAGGGATCACGGGCGACACCCAGCGCTACAAGCTGTTCCAGCCTTTCGGGCTGGCTTGGAACGGGGGCGGCCTGGGCACGGCAGCGGTTCAACTGACTTATTGGTCTTACCAGGCGCGCGACTGGTGGCGGGAGCGCACAACGCGGGCATGACAGGGTACACAGGATGCAAGGCAACAAACAGAGCGCATTGGCACCACGGCTGCGAGCCCTGCGCCAAGCGCGCGCTTGGACACTGAAGCAGGCAGCGGCGGCCACTGGCGTCGCCGCGTCCACGCTGTCCAAAATCGAGAACAGCCTGCTGTCGCCCACCTATGACAACCTGATCAAGATCGCCGCCGGCCTGGACCTGGACGTGGCCGAACTCTTCACGGCGTCCGACGCCCACATGGGCACCGGCCGCCGCAGCCTTAGCCGCCAGGGCGAAGGGCGCCAGTACGAAACGCCGTATTACGATCACCGGCTGCTGTGCACCGCGTTGTCGCACAAGCGCATGATGCCGTTCCACACCCGGGTCAAGGCGCGCTCGTTCGACGAATTCCAGGACTGGAGCCGCCACCGCGGCGAGGAGTTCGTCTACGTGCTGGAAGGCGAGGTGCAGCTGTATACCGAGTTCTACGAACCAGCCCGGCTGAAGGCGGGCGAAAGCTTCTATATAGACAGCCGCATGGGGCACCGGGTGATCAGCCTGAGCAAGGACGACGCGATCGTCCTCTGGGTGTCGACGCACGCGGATATCGAAGAAGAGTAGGGCGGTATCCGCCCCGCCCACCTTTTTCCGCAACAAGGTAAAATGCGGCGCCCGGACCTATTCCGGGGCGTCAAAAGACTGCGCGGCAGTAGCTCAGCTGGATAGAGCACGGGCCTTCTAAGCCCGGGGTCGGGGGTTCGAGCCCCTCCTGCCGCGCCACGTTTCTTCGGTAAATCAACGGCTTGGCCATCCCCATATCCCTACCGCATCCCCAGCGGCGCACCGCCTCAGCTGCGGTGGTTCAGCATCTGTAACTGCATCGACGGGAGCTGGCGGGTGGACGCGCCATGCTGCGCGAAATGTTGATCGCGTTGATGGCGGAATTCATCGGCTTCGGCAAGCATCCAACCCTGCAGGGCGGCGATCGGTTCGGACGACTGGTGCGCGGTCGCGAAGAAGTATGACGCGGGTGAGGGCGCGAAGATGCCGAAGACATCGATCAACCGGCCTGCCAGCACATCTTCGAAAACGATCGCCGCGCGTCCCATCGCGATGCCTTGCCCGGTCATGGCCGAGCCCACCGCCAATTGCGACAGATTAAAGCGTTGGCCCAGGTGCAAGTCCGGCAGATCCACGCCGGCGTGTTCCAGCCACGTGCGCCATTCGATCAGGGCGGGGGCGCCCGCCCATGCGGAGTCGTCATGCAGCAGGAAATTCGGCCGCAGGTCGTGAGGGGTCAGGATTTCGGGGTGCGCTGCCAGGAATTCCGGACTGGCGACGGGGAAGATCCATTCATCAAGCATTGCCACGCCCTTGGCGGGAGCCGTCTGCGCGGGCGTGAAGCAAATGATGGCGTCGATGTGCTTGCCGGGAGGGTGCTTATCGTCCAGGGGCTGCACTTCGGCCTGCACGCGTAGGGGTATATCTGGATGGCATCGAAAAAAGTCCCCCATGCGAGGCATCAGCCAACGCATGGCAAACGAGGGCGCGCAAATCATTTCCATGGGCGCGGCAATGCGTTCCTGGCGGATTTCACCGATGACCGTATCCATGCAGCGAAAGGCATCGCTGACCACGCAATGCAATCGTTCGCCTTCCGCGGTGAGCAGGACTTCCCGGGGTAGCCGCTGGAGCACGGGGACTTCAAGCCAACCTTCAAGCTGCTTGATCTGTTGGCTCACGGCGCCCTGGGTAATGTGAAGTTCCTGCGCCGCCCGCGTAAAGCTGCCGCAGCGCGCAACGGCCTCGAAGCAGCGCAACCAAGTCAATAGAGAGGGTGAGAAACGCGTCTTCATCATCTGCTTCGTTAGTTGGGTGGCCGTTCCCCGGCGTGGTGCGGGATTGGCATGAGACGGTGCGAAAAAAACGCCATCGCGGTGCAGCAAATCGTGCTTGGCCCGATCCCGGCGAGTGTCCGGCCGGGGATTAGTGCGGCTAATGGGCTGGGCCAGTATAAGTCGTTTGTATCGCCTTCTGATCAAGGTGACTATGCAGCCATCAGCGACCACATGCAGGTCGCCTTCACGGAGACAACGATGGCACGGCATATCACGATCGGCGCGGCGCAGCTTGGCCCGATTGCCAAGGGAGAGGGCAGGGACGCGGTGGTCAAGCGGTTGATCGCATTGCTTCGGCAAGCCAGTGCCCGCGGCTGCGAACTCGTGGTTTTCCCCGAGTTGGCCCTGACCACCTTCTTTCCCCGCTGGCTGATTGAAAAAGGCCCCGAGCTGGACGCCTGGTACGAGGCCGAGATGCCGAATGCGCAGACGCAGCCCTTGTTCGATGCGGCGCGCGCCTTGGGAATCGGCTTCTACATCGGGTATGCGGAGCTGGCCGTCGAAGGCGGCAAGACGCACCACTACAACACGTCCATTCTGGTTGGCGCAGACGGTGAAATCATCGGCAAGTACCGCAAAATCCATTTGCCCGGGCATGTGGAGCCACAGCCCGGCCGCGACTCCCAACATCTGGAGAAGCGCTATTTTGAACCGGGCAATCTGGGCTTTCCCGTATGGGACGCCTTTGGCGGGGTGGTGGGCATGTGCTTGTGCAATGACCGGCGCTGGCCCGAAACCTATCGGGTGATGGCCCTGCAGGGCGCCGAGCTTGTCGTGCTGGGCTACAACACGCCCAACGACCATACCGGTGACGGCGCGGTGGATGGCTTGTCCAATTTCCACAACCACCTGGCCATGCAGGCGGGGGCGTATCAAAACAGCACGTGGGTCGTGGGCACGGCCAAGTGCGGCCGCGAAGAAGGGTCGCTGATGATCGGGCAGAGCGCCATCATCGCGCCTTCCGGCGAAATCGTGGCGATGGCGACAACGCTTGAAGACGAGCTCGTGACCGCGCGCTGCGATCTGGACATGAGCAAGGTGTATCGCGAGACATTCTTTGATTTCGCGCGCCATCGCGAACCGCAGCACTACGGCTTGATTGTCGAGCGCAAGGGCGTGGGTCCGGCCTTGAACAAGATCGCGGCTTGAGGCGGACACGACGATGAACCATTTTGCCTCTGAACATATCGTGGCCACTCGCGCGCATGCGCCGCTTGATGCCTGCGTGAAAGGAATGCCGGGCCTGATCGGGTCGGTGCCCCTTGAGGACATCGCCACGCAGGGATGGAACGTGTTGCGCGAGGATCTGCCGCTGCCGCTGGCCGTGATCCGGCAAGACGCCTTGCATCACAACAGCGACTGGATGCGCCGGTTCCTGGAAGAGCGCGGATCGATTTTCGCGCCCCACGGCAAGACCACGATGAGCCCCCAACTGTTTGATCTGCAACGCCGCGATGGCGCCTGGGGCATCACGTTGGCGACCTGCCATCAGGTTCAGGTCGCACGCCAGTTCGGCGCGAAGCGGATTGTGCTGGCGAACCAGCTGGTCGGCAAGCAGTCTGTCGCCTACATCCTGCAGGCGTTGCGCGACGATCCGGGCTTCGATTTCTATTGTCTGGTGGACGACGCGGCGCACGTGAACGCCCTGGCGCAGGCCGCCAGAGCGGCCAATATCGGCAGGCCTTTGCAGGTGCTGCTTGAAGTGGGATATGCCGGCGGCCGTACCGGATGCCGAGACGATGCGTGCGTGCAAGCGGTGATCGCCGCGTTGAAACAAGCGTCCCCCTATCTGGCCCTGCGTGGGGTGGAAGGATTCGAGGGCTTGATCAAGCCCTTGCCCGACCAGGATGTGGAAACGCAGATCGCCGCCTTTCTCGCTCGCATGATTGCGACCGTAGAGGCCTGTGAGGCCGAGCAGGTATTTGCCGACGGCCCGATTCTGCTGAGCGCCGGCGGATCGTCTTTCTACGACCTGGTGACACGGCACTTTTCCCCGCTGCGCTTGTCGCGCGAGCACAGGGTGTTAACTCGCAGCGGCTGCTACCTGACGCACGATTCACATCTCTACAAAGAAGCGTTCGCGCGTTTGCAGGATCGCAGTCCGGATGTCGCCAGCCTGGGCCATGGCTTGCGGCCGGCCCTGGAAGTCTGGGGCTATGTGCAGTCCCGGCCGGAGTCGGGAAAGGTCATTGTCAATCTCGGAAAGCGCGACATTTCGCCCGACCACATGCCCCCCGTGGTGGGGTGGTTCAGGCCGGCCACGGAGGCCGTACCGACCGCCGGCGCGGCGCCTTCTGCCTTGTCGCCAGGCCACGTGGCGACAGGCCTGGATGATCAGCACTGCCACCTGCGCGTTCCCGTCGATTCGCCCTTGCGCGTGGGCGACATGGTGTGTTTCGGCATTTCGCACCCCTGCCTGACGTTCGACAAGTGGGAGGCCATTCTGATGGTGGACGAGCGGTACGACGTGGTGGGGGCCATTCGCACTTACTTCTAAGCAGCTTTCATTCTTTTAGACCAAGGGGAAAAAAACATGGCACGAAAGCAATCGATGGCATTGCGGGCGGTACGCCTGGCGCTGACCGCCAGCGCGGTAATCGGCGCTGCCGTATTAGCGCCCGTTCAGGCGCAGACGGTGACGGCAGTGATGCATGCCGCTTTGCGTTCATTGGACCCGGTGATCACCACCGGCTATATCGTCCGCAACCACGGCTACATGGTGTACGACACGCTTTTCTCCCTGGACGGGGACAACAAGATCCAGCCTCAAATGCTGGAGTCCTGGAAAGCCTCCGATGATGGCAAGACCTATACCTTCATCCTGCGGGAAGGCCTGAAGTGGCATGACGGCAAGCCGGTGACGTCGGCCGACTGTATCGCGTCGATCAAGCGTTGGGCGTCGCAGGACAAGATGGGCCAGATGATGGCCTCGATGATGTCCGGCATGGAGGCGGTCGATGACAGGACTTTCGTCATGCGCTTTTCCGAGGCCACGGACCTGGCGGTGCGCGCCTTGGCCAAGCCCAGCGCCATCCCCGCCTTCATGATGCCCGAGCGCGTCGCCAATACGCCGCCGTCGCAAGCGATCAAGGAGACCATCGGCTCGGGCCCCTTCCGCTTTGTGGCCGAGGAATACAAGCCTGGCGTGCAGGTTGTCTACGCGAAGAACACGGACTATGTTCCGCGCAAGGAGCCTGCAAGCGGCATGGCGGGGGGCAAGGTCGTCAAGGTGGACAAGGTCAAATGGGTGACCATGCCGGACCAGATGACGGCGGTGAATGCGCTGATCAACAAGGAAATCGATTTCCTGGAAAAGGCGCCCTTCGATCTGTTGCCGATGCTGGAAGGCAATAAAGACATCAATCTGCATGTCCTGACCGCGCAAGGCGGCCAATCCGAGATCCGCTTCAATTTCGAGCAACCGCCGTTCGACAACAAGCTGATTCGGCAAGCCGCGGTACTGGCGGTTGATCAGAAAGAGGTGCTGCAGGCGCAGATCGGCAATCCCAAATACTTCCAGACCTGCGCCGCCGTGTTCGGCTGCGGCGGCCCTTACGAAAGCAACATCGGCGCCGAGAAACTGGTGAAGGGCGACCCGGTGAAGGCCGCGGCGTTACTGAAAGAGGCCAAGTACGACGGCACGCCGGTGGTGATATTGATGCCTTCGGACAATCCGGGTTCGGCGCCCATCCTGCAGGTGGTTGCACAATCGCTGCGCAAGGCCGGCTTCAAGGTGGATCTGCAGTCCATGGACTGGCAGACGGTCCTCAATCGTCGCGCGTCTCACGAGCCGGCGGCCAAGGGGGGATGGAATATCTTCGGCACCTATACGGTGATTCCGGATATCCGGGACCCGCTTGCCTTCATGGGCGTGGCGGCGAACGGCAAGGATGCCTGGTTCGGCTGGCCGGACGTGCCGGAGATCGAAAAGCGCCGGGCGCAGTTTGCGCGCACGAATGATCCGGCCGTGCTCAAGCGGCTGGCCGACGAGATCCAGGAACTGGTGATCGACGAAGGCGTCATCGTGCCCCTGGGCCAGTTTTCAAACCTGTCCGCCACGGGCAAGCAGATAACAGGTGTGGTGGTCGCGCCGGTTCCCGTGTTCTGGGACCTCCAGAAAACCGGTAAGTGAGTCGGCCATGCCTGGATTTCTTTTGAAGCGCCTGTTTTCCGTCATTCCGGTATTGGTGGTGGTCGCCATCATCGTTTTTGCCATGTTGCGCCTGACGCCCGGGGATCCCGCCGCAATCATTGCCGGCGACGGGGCCACCTCGGCGCAGATAGACGAAATACGCAAGAACATGGGGCTGGACAAGTCCATCCCCGATCAGTTTTCGATTTGGGTGGGCCAACTGGCGCGAGGAGATCTGGGCACCTCGTTGATTTCCGATGCGCCGGTGTCCAGCCTCATCGCCGACCGCATCGGGCCGTCCATCGCACTGTCCCTGTCGACCATCGTCTTCACGGTGCTGGTCGCGATTCCACTCGGCATCGTGGCGGCGTGGCGGCAGGGAAAATTGCTGGATCGCGCCATCATGGCAGGCTCGGTCGTCGGGTTTTCCGTGCCGGTCTTCATCATCGGCTACGTGCTGATCCTGGTTTTTTCGATGCAGCTTGGCTGGTTTCCCGTGCAGGGTTATCAGCCGATGTCCGAGGGCGGGTGGCAGTTCGCGCAGCGATTGGTCCTGCCGACGCTCGCCTTGAGCACGGTGTATGTCGCCCTGATCGCGCGCATCGTGCGCAGCAGTGTCATTGAAGTCATGCAGGAAGACTTCGTCCGCACGGCACGCGCCAAGGGGCTGCGCGAAAGCGGCGTGTTGCTGCGCCACGCGCTGGGCAATGCCGCCGTTCCCATCGTGACGATCATCGGGGTGAGTATTGCGATGCTTATCGGCGGCGTGGTGGTGACGGAATCGGTGTTCAACATTCCGGGCCTGGGGCGATTGGTCGTGGACGCGGTCCTGGCTCGGGATTATCCCGTCATCCAAGCCATGATCCTGCTTTTCTCATTGGTCTATGTCGGAATCAATTTGGTGATCGATCTTTCGTACACCGTTCTTGATCCGCGCATTCGTTATTGAAGGTCCGCACGCCATGTCTGCTACGACTTCATCTTTGCCGGCGCCTGGCGCGCCTGCCGTCGAGGCCGCCGCCACGTCTTCGATCCTGGGGCAACTCAAAACCACCATGTCGGCGTGGCCGGCCATGCTGGCGATCGCCTTATTGAGCTTGCTGCTGGTCGGTACCATTTTTGCCCCGTGGTTAGGGACCGTGGATCCCACGCTGATGGATCCGGCCATACGGCTGAAACCGATGTCCGCCGAGCACTGGCTGGGCACCGACGCCTATGGCCGCGATGTCTACTCGCGCACGCTTTTTGGCGCACGCGTGTCGCTGGCGGTGGGGCTGGGCGCGGTCGTGGCCAGCTTGCTGGCTGGCTTGGTCCTGGGGATCCTGGCCGGATATTTCAAGTCGGCCGACACCGTCATCATGCGCTTTCTGGATGGCGTGATGGCCATTCCCGGCATCTTGCTGGCGATTGCGCTGGTGTCCTTGTCCGGGGCCAGCCTGTTCACGGTGCTGGTGGCGATTTCCATTCCGGAGATTCCACGGGTTGCGCGCATGGTGCGCAGCGTGATCCTGTCCGTCCGCAATGAACCCTATGTTGAAGCGGCGGTGTCGCTGGGTACCCGTGTGCCGGTTCTGGTGCTGCGGCACATGCTGCCCAATACCTATGCGCCGCTCATCGTGCAAGGCACCTATATCTTCGCCGCGGCGATTCTGACGGAATCGGTACTGAGCTTTCTTGGGGCGGGGATCCCGCCGGAAACGCCGTCCTGGGGCAATGTCATGGCCGAGGGGCGCGTGTACTTCCAGATGCTGCCTGGCCTGATCCTGTATCCCGGGCTCTTGTTGTCGTTGACGGTGCTGAGCGTGAACATTCTTGGCGATGCGCTTCGCGACGCGCTCGATCCGCGATTCTCGCGCCGCTTCTGAAGGCTTACCCAGGATTCACGACGTTATGAAAACGACATCCCCTAATCGTGAGGCAGGCCAGGCGCCTGCGCTGAAGATCTCGGCACTCACCGTGCAAGCCGGCCATGGCGCCGCCCGTCGTCCGGTGATCGAGAACATATCGTTCGAGGTCTATCCTGGCGAAACCCTGTGCGTGGTGGGCGAATCCGGTTCGGGAAAATCCGTGACCTCGCTGGCCGCCATGGGACTGCTGCCCAAGGGCGTGCTGACCGCGACGGCCGGCAGCATCCTGCTCGGCGATGACGATGTGCTGCGGGCGACGCCCGACCGCCTGCGCGCGCTGCGCGCTTCCCGCATCGCCATGGTGTTCCAGGAGCCCATGACGGCATTGAATCCGGTGCAAAAGGTGGGCCGGCAAATTGATGAGGTGTTGCGGCTGCACAGTCGCCTGGGGGCGTCCGAGCGACGCAAACAGGTATTGGCCATGCTGGAGTCGGTGCATTTGCCCGACGTCGAGCGGGTCTACAACGCCTACCCGCATCAATTGTCTGGCGGGCAGCGCCAGCGCATTGTGATTGCGATGGCCTTGATCCTGAAGCCGCAAGTGTTGATCGCGGATGAGCCGACCACCGCCTTGGACGTGACCACGCAAAAGCAGATCCTGGCGTTGATCCGGGAGCTTCAGGAGCGGCAGCGCACCGCCGTGGTGTTCATCACGCACGATTTCGGCGTGGTGGCCGAGATTGCCGATCGCATCGTGGTCATGAATCGCGGCAGCGTGGTGGAGACCGGCACGCGCGACCAGATCCTTGCCCGGCCGTCGCAAGCGTATACGCGCATGCTGGTGTCTTCGGTGCCCAGCCTTGTACCGCAGCAACGGCCCTTGCCCAGCGGAGAGAAAGTGCTGGAGATCATCGGACTGGACAAGACCTACAAGGAAAAGCCGTTCTTTGGCGCGGCGCGCGTGGTCGCGGCAGCCAAAGACGTGGGCTTGACGGTGCGGCGCGGTGAAATTGCCGGGGTGGTGGGGGAATCGGGATCGGGCAAGTCCACCGTCGCACGCTGCGTCGTCAGGTTGATCGAGCCAAGCGCGGGCGCCATTTTCCTCAAGGACGAGGACATCGTGCAGGTATCGAGTGCGCAGATGCGATTGCGGCGGACCCGCGTGCAGATGATTTTCCAGGATCCGTATCGCTCGTTGAATCCGCGGCGCCAGGTGGGCGATTCACTGATCGAGGGCTTGGTCAACTTTGGCGTCGCTGCCGCCGAAGCCCGCCAGAAGGCTGCCCAGGCACTGGAACTGGTGGGCCTGGGGCGCGACGTCATGCAGCGCTATCCCCACCAGTTCTCGGGCGGTCAGCGTCAACGTCTGTGCATTGCGCGCGCCGTCGTGATGGAGCCGGATCTGCTGGTGGCCGACGAGGCGGTCTCCGCCCTGGACGTGTCGGTGCAGGATCAGGTTCTCAAGCTGCTGGAGGAGATCCGGGCCCGTACGGGCGTGGCGATCTTGTTCATCACGCACGATCTGCGCGTGGCGGCCCAGATCTGCGACAGCATTGTCGTCATGCAGAAGGGATGTGTGGTCGAGTCCGGCCCTGCCGCCCGCGTGTTGACGGATCCCCAGCAGGCATACACGCGCGAATTGATCGAGGCAGCACCGGGGCGGGATTGGGATTTCCGCAATTTCCGCGCCTTGCGCGCGGCATGAAGCGCTGGCCGAGAATTCAATGCGCAGGGCCCGTCGGATCGAGGCCGGGTCCCTCGTCCTGGGATGTCGATGGTCTAACCGTTTTTCCATTTTCAGAGGAGCGCAAGATGCGCATCATTGTTGGCGGCTTTCAGCACGAAACGAATACGTTTGCACCAAGCAAGGCAGATTGGGACGCCTTCAAGCTGGGCGGGGGCTGGCCTGGCATGGCGCGCGGCGAGGCTGTCTTCCCGGCGATCCAGGGCGCCAATATTCCCGCAGCGGGCTTTGCGGATGCGGCGCGTGGACACAAGCACACCTTGATCCCCACGTTGTGGTGTGCCGCCAGCCCTTCGGCGCACGTGACGCGCGATGCCTTCGAGCGCATTACGGCGATCTTGCTTACGGACATCGCCGCGGCGCTGCCTGCGGACGGGGTCTATCTCGACCTGCATGGGGCAATGGTCGCCGAGCATTACGACGATGGGGAAGGGGAAGTGCTGCGCCGCGTGCGCGAACTGATCGGGCCCGATGTACCGCTGGTCGCCAGCCTGGACCTGCACGCCAACGTGACCGAGCGCATGTTGGAAGAGGCGGACGCACTGATCGCCTATCGCACGTATCCACACGTTGACATGGCTGACACGGGCGCCCGCGCCTTTGCCTTCATGCAGAAGCGGCTCGACGGCATGCCGCGTCCGCGTGTGGCCGCCCGCCGCATTTCGTATTTGTTGCCCACCTGCTGGCAGAGCACGATGGCCATGCCGGCCAAAGGACTCTACGAGCGTCTGGAAACGCTGGAAGCGGCGCCGGGAATTTCCAGCATGTCCTTCTGCATGGGCTTTCCCGCCGCTGACTTTCCGGATTGTGGCGCGCTCGTGTGGGCCTATGCCGATACGCAGTCGGCAGCGGACGCCGCGGCAGATGCGCTGACCGCGGAAGTCGAGGCGGCCGAAGCCGCGTTTGCGGGCAAGCTGTATTCACCGGAAGAGGCCGTGTTGCGTGCGGCGGAGCTGGCTGCCTGCGCCGACAAGCCGGTCGTCATTGCCGACGCGCAGGATAATCCCGGCGCAGGCGGAGACTCCGACACCACGGCCATTCTGCGCGCGCTCGTGCGCTACAACGTGCCGGGCAGCGCACTGGGCTTGATGGTGGATCCTCAGGCGGCCCTGCTGGCCCACCAGGCGGGGGAGGGGGCGACCGTGCGTCTCGCGCTCGGCGGCCATTCCCGGGTTCCAGGGGATGCGCCTTTCGAGGCAGATTTCGTGGTGGAGCGGCTGTCCGATGGGAAGTTCGTCGCAACCGGCCCCTTTTACTCCGGTTTTCGCATGGAGCTGGGCCCAAGCGCGTGCTTGCGTATTGGCGAGGTGCGCGTGGTGGTGGCGTCCTATAAAGCGCAGATGGCTGATCAGGCCATGTTCCGCTACGTGGGCATCGAACCCACCCAGCAGAACATCCTGGTGCTCAAGAGCACAACGCATTTCCGGGCGGATTTCACGCCGATCGCGGCAGACATCCTGATCTGCGCGGCCCCGGGACCGATGCCGATGAATCCTCTGGATCTGCCCTGGACCAACCTGCGCGACACCTTGCGCATGCATCCCGGCGGCCCCACCTTCGCGCAGTTCAGAGCGGGGACGCGCGAACTGCAATCGGCTTAGCGTTCCAAACCGGAAACACGTAAGTTCTATCCGTTCGCACGACGAGGCACGATTGCGCGATGGCACGCCAATCGTGCGCGTCCGTATGCCGGGGCGGTGCCGATCATCCACCGGACTTGTTCTTCATTACTCCGCGGATGTTCATTGCCGCCAATCCCAATTGCAACGCGATCAGGGCAATGGCCCCGTCGTGCAGGCCCCAAGCGATCCACAGCACGTTGCTCAGCAGGAAAACCCAAAATCCGGCATTGCGTTTACCTTGCCCGCGGGACGCCACGAGCCAGGCGGCCGCAAGCGAGGTGGCCATTGCCGGCCATTGAAGAAGATCCCATGTCACGTCCATGGCTGGTTTCGGGCGACGCCGACATCTTGATCTCTCGGCGGCGGATGGACCGGTGATCGGTGACTCATCGCCACCACGCCGACGGGCCATAAGCGCCCAGCCGGTCGATCCCCGGGGTTTGCTGGGGATCGACGCCCGGCATGGGATTCGGGATGCTGTCGGGGGGCCAGGGCGCTTCTTTGCCGTCTTCGCGCTCTCCGGGGGCATCCTGCTTGGGCTTGGAAGGCGGAATCTCCGCCGGGTGTTGGGCGGGGGGGACGCCGTCTTTGTCCGGCCGGTGGGGCGCATCGCTCACGGGTAAGGCATTCATTTCTTGCTCCTTGGGTTGCCGCGAAGGGGCACGTCGTGCCGGATGTCGTGTCCGCCACGATGGAACGCACAGCAAACGCCGTGCCGACCCTTCGGGCACGCACGTTGCGCGGAGGCGGCCAATGCAGCGGCTCAGGCCGCCCACGCCCTGCGGGACGCGGCGTTTGGCGTCCTTCAATGGAGCTTGTTGAGCACGCGGGCCAGGCGCGCGATTCCACCCGTGCCGCTTGCCGCCCTGCCGATCAGGGCACTGCCGACCGTGGTCATGGCGATGCGTGTGAAAAGGGTGCCTCGGCGCATGCCGGCCATCAACAACCATGCGCCCAGGCCGAACACGATCAGGTGTTCGCCCGGGAAGTCGGGACGCCGCGCATCAATGTCCCGGAGTTGCCGGGCCAGCGAATGAGGGGCGCGGCCAGAGGTGTCGGAGTCGGCAATCGCATCGGCTTTCATGGAAATCCCCGGTTTTCAATGGATCCCCGCGTCAGCAAGAGGCATGCCACGCCGGCGGTGCCCGCGCCCGGATACTGCCTGACCCGGCTTAATGGCGGCGCCGTTCAGTTGCGCGTGGCACGTATCGCACGACCTCGTCGGGCGGTTTCCAGGATGTCGTTTCGGCCATCCAGCCGGCTTCCCAGGCCTCGACCTTTTCGCGCCATTCCACGATCGATTCGCCGGTATGCCCAGGCATGACCGCTGCTTGATAGTAGGGACAATCCCACAAGGTCAAACCATCACGAGCGGCTTGGGCGCCCAGCTTTCGGATGTCATCGTGCATTGCCGCACCTCCAAAAGTGGATGAATGGGCAGTCAGTATCGCGCCGCGCATTCCTTCCCCGCAATAGTGTGGGGGTGCTAGGCGGCCTAGTATGACCGGAGGGCTTGGGGTACGAAACTTGCTCAGTGTCCGGCATTCGTTCAAGGGGACGGGCATGCCGGAAGAAAAGCAGGGCCAGAAGATGAATGCCGTCTCACGGTTTTTCGACCATTTCGCCGCGCATGTCACCAAATGGGCGGGTTCTCCCATCGCCTTCGGCTCCGCGTTGATCGCCGTGTTGATCTGGGCGGCTTGCGGCCCTGCTTTCGGATATTCCGAAACCTGGCAGTTGGTGATCAACACCGGCACCACCATCGTCACGTTTCTCATGGTTTTTTTGATCCAGCAGAGTCAGAACAAGGACGGCCAGGCGCTGCACCTGAAACTGGACGAATTATTGATCGCCCTGAAAGGGGCGGATGAAGGGCTCGTCGACGCGGAGCAGCTGGACGAGGACAAGTTGTTGGCGCTGGCGGCGGCCTGCACGGCGCGCGCCCGGCTTGCCGCGCGGTCGGACCGGCGCCGGGGCCGCAAAGAACGGGCGCCTGGCAAACGCCACCGTACGGTGCGCGGCAGCTTGCGTGTGCGCCGCAAGGCCTTGCGCGCCGGATGATTGGACAGCGCTTCGCGCGTCCTGCCGTCCGCTACCTCTTGCTACCCCTGTGCAACCCCGCGCTTGGTATAAAGATGCCTACAGCAGCTATCCAGGGCCAGGAAGATGTCCACTCACACGCTGAGCCGATGCAGTGTCGCGCTCTTGCTCGCCGTACTCGTTTCCGGGTGCTCCTCGATCCTTCCGGGATCATCCAGTTCACCTTCAAGCACCGGTTCAAGCGCCGCCTCGGAGCGGGTGGTCAGCGACAACTGCAAGTTTCTTCGCAGCCGATGCATCTATGAAGGATCGTATGACGCAGGGGAACGCAACTATGCCGAGCAGGAAGCCAAACGCCTGAATACGGCGGAATTGGAACGCTTGCGGCGCGCATTTGCCAAATAGTTGGAATGCCTGCCTGCGCATCGTGCACGGAATTCGGGATTAATCGGCGAGCGTGCGCGCGACGGCAGGGCTTTGATTTCATTGAAAAAATCGCGCGTGCAAACTATATTGCAGAATAAATCGAAATATAGTTAACGCGTTAGATACTTTCTGTCCGCTTTATTTGCGTTTACTAGCGACGGCGAATCGCAACTCTCTCTACACTTCGCGCTCCGTGTAGAAATGCGAATCCAGGATGCTGAACTGGGCTGTGGTCGTGTCTGTGGCTTCTTTACTGGCGGTCTGGCCATCGCAAAAAATAATGGAAGAGATAATCTGCGTGACGCCGCCGGTCCAGGAAAAAATAATCGTGCTGATGAGGAAAGACGTCTTTATGCAATGGCGTCAGCCACAGGTGTCCGGTTGCATGAATGTGCAGGAAAAGGGCGTCGGGCAAATCCGGATCGTCACCGGGATACGTGGTTGATTCCTGGCCGGGCTAGGCTCCGCCTGCCGCCCGTCGATACGCCTCCAGCGTACTGAACATCTTCCCGTCCAGACGGAAATTCGCTTGTGCGAACGCCCCGGCGTTGACCACGATGGCCTGCGCCTGCTGTGGGTGGCTTCGGATCTGCATGACGCAATCGGCATAGCCCGCGACGTCGCCCGGCGCGGCCAGCCAACCCGTCCGGCCGGGGCTGACAATTTCTGGCAGACCGCCCACAGCGCTGGCGACGACCGGCCGGCCTACCGCGAATGATTCGGGCACGATGCGCGACCAGGCTTCCGTCGCCGACGGCACCAGCACTATGTCGGCTGCGTGAATCATGTCGGGCACATCCGTGCGGTGGCCGGCGAACACCACATGTTCCGCGATGCCCAGATCTACCGCCAGGCGGTAGAGTTCGTACGCATAGGGTCTGGTGCTCGGAGTGGGCATGCCCACGACCAACGCCACCGCGGGAACCCCTTGGCCACGAAGCCGTTGCACGACGCGCAGCAGGTCGGCCTGGCCTTTTTCCGGGCGCAGCATCCCGACGGTCGCAATCACATAAGCGTCTTCGGGGGCCGTCATCTCCAGGCTGCGGCGGATGCGCAAGCGCGCGTCGGGCTCGCCGGGGCGTCGGAAAAAGTCGTCGCCGGCCCATTCGCCTACGACGCTGATCCGCGCTTCCGGGACCAGCCGCGCCGCCAGCAGTTCCTGTTTACCGACGTCGCTGGTTGCGATGACGTGGTCGCAACCGATCTTCCATTCCAGCCGGCGGCGAGGCGAGGTGCGCATGGATTTGGCGAAGTGGCGTGTCCGGACGACCGCGCACAGGTCGCGGCAGAGCGCGGCGGTTTTGCCATCGGCGCGGCTGTGGCTGTCGATGACCTGGATCCGCAGCGCCTTGATGGCGCGCCGCAGCGCCAGGATGGTCGAGGGCGAATACGCCGGCCTGAAATCGATGTCCACCGTCGTCAGGCTACGCGCTTGGGCCTCGCGGCGGACGGCGCTGCCTGCGGGCGAGGCGATGGCCACCTCGTAACCGTGGCGTTGCAGCCAGCTAGCCTGTTCCAAGGTGCGGAATTCCAGGCCGCCCAGACCCTGTTCAGCCAGCGTATGCAGTATGCGCATGATGTTCCAGTACCGTGCGGCAGGCGCCCAGCACGTCGTCGGGCGTAATGGTGTCGATACCGTCCCCGGGGCGGCGCGGAACGACCGCGGCCGAGCCCGGCCGATGCCAGAACCATTCGGGATTCGGCTCGTTGAAAATCCCCACATAGGGTACACAGGCACCTTGCGCGATATGCGAGGGGCCGCAGTCATTGGCCACGACCAGGCGGGCGCGCAACATGATGGCGCTAAGCTCCGGAACCGGCCGGCAATGGGCGATGGCGAAGTCCGGCCGCTGCATCGCCTCCAGCGCATCCCGTTCCGCCTCCTCTTGCCGGCCCAGCACGAACAGGAAGCGGGTGCTGTCGCCCAGCAGCCGTTTCAGCCTGTGGGCCAGCTGCAGGTAGTTCGCCAGGCTCCACCGCTTGAACGCGCCTGCGCCACCGCCCGGAATCATCACCACATCGGCGATCGGGACGGTGCGCAGGTGCGGGCGCGCCAGCGCTCGGAAGCACTCGCGTGCCGCGCGTTCAGGGTCCAACGGACGGTACGAGGCCAGTAGGCGCAGATTGGCCTGGCCGATGTATTCGGCCGTGTCCTTGCGGTGGCAGTGCGTCCAGATCAGGTCGCTGATCCGTGCGTTGCGGAACCCTAGCCGGACCGCCGGCCGCCGCAGCAGATTGATCAGGCCGAAGCGTTCGCTGCTGTGGTGCAGGCTGACGCAAAGCCGGGTCTCTTTGTTCAAGCTGCGCAGGTAGTCGCCGAATGTCGATGCGCGCACGAACTCATCGACCCAGGGCAGCGCCCGGTAGAAACTGCCCACATCGTCGCGCGCAACCACCTTGACCCGTGTTGAAGACCACCATGTCTTCAACTGATACAGCGTCGGCAGGGCGACGATCTGGTCGCCCAGTTGCGGCTGGCTTCTGACGTACACAACGATCTCCGACATGGGGTGTCCCTTGCTGACGCTGCGGCCGGGCGACCGCTGGCAGGCAATGTATCGGGAGACGGGCGGCAATTTTCCCGGATCCTTTTAAGGAGTGTGAAGAACGAGG
Organism: Achromobacter sp.; assembly: GCF_057314935.1. Lineage (NCBI taxonomy): Bacteria > Pseudomonadati > Pseudomonadota > Betaproteobacteria > Burkholderiales > Alcaligenaceae > Achromobacter > Achromobacter sp. The sequence goes on along the minus strand of NZ_DBHKZA010000056.1, from coordinate 19,137 downwards.
CGGGTGCGCTTTAAACAACTACACAATTCATCCGCCCGGCGCGTCGGGCGTACGGGGAAAGCGCGCGCGGCCCCTTCGGGAATGCGGCTTGCTGGCAGTCCCGCCGGATCGCCGCACGGCCCGCGTGGCGGATTAAAGAAGGGGCTGCCTTGGAAAATTCGCTCTCAATCAAGCTCACCCGGCGCAGTCTGCTGAAGGCGGGCGCCGTATCGGCGACGGCGATGGCCGCCCCGTCGGTCGCTTGCGCGCAACAGGCCGCCCAGGGCGACATGCAGCCGATGGCAGCCACCGTGACGTTGCGCGTGAACGGCACGGCGCGCGAACTGTCGCTGGACATGCGCACGACGTTGCTGGATGCCCTGCGGGAAAATCTACAACTGACCGGCACGAAGAAGGGCTGTGACCACGGGCAATGCGGCGCCTGTACGGTGCTGCTGAACGGCCGGCGCGTCAATTCCTGTCTGACGCTTGCCGTGATGCATGACGGCGCCGAGATAACGACCATCGAAGGCCTGGGAACGCCCACGGCGCTGCATGCGCTGCAGGCCGCCTTCATCAAGCATGACGGCTACCAGTGCGGCTACTGCACGCCGGGGCAGATCTGCTCCGCGTCCGCCATGCTGGAAGAGGTGGCCCAAGGCATTCCCAGCCACGTCAGCGCCAGCCTGACGGAACGCCCGCTGCTCAGCGTGGAAGAGATCCGCGAGCGCATGAGCGGCAATATCTGCCGATGCGGCGCCTATTCGAACATCCTCGACGCGATCGTCGAGGTAGCGGGGGAAAAAGCATGAGGCCCTTCACCTACGAGCGCGCCCGCACGCCGGCCGAGGCGGCCGCCAGCGCCGCCCGGGTGCGCGGCGCGCGCTTCATCGCCGGCGGGACGAACCTGCTTGACTTGATGAAGCTGGAAGTGGAAACGCCCACGCACCTGATCGATGTGAATGGATTGGACCTGGACCGGATTGCCGAGACGCCGGAGGGGGGCCTGCGGATCGGCAGCCTGGTGCGCAACACCGACCTGGCCGCGGATACGCGGATCCGGCGGGACTACGGCGTGCTGGCGCGCGCCATTCTGGCAGGCGCTTCCGGACAGATCCGCAACCGCGCCACGACCGCCGGCAACCTGTTGCAGCGCACGCGTTGCCCGTACTTCTACGATACGAACATGCCCTGCAACAAGCGGGCGCCGGGCAGCGGCTGCTCCGCCCTCGGCGGCGTCACCCGCCAATTGGCCGTGATCGGCGCCAGCGAGGCCTGCATCGCCACGCATCCCAGCGACATGGCGGTGGCCATGCGCGTGCTGGACGCCCAGATCGAGACTGTGCGCCCGGACGGTACCCAGCGCGTGATTCCAATTGCCGATTTCTACCGCCAGCCGGGAAACACGCCGCACATCGACAACGCGTTGGAGGCCGGAGAACTCATTGCCTGGGTCACGCTGCCCAAGCCAATCGGCGGCGTCCACCTCTATCGGAAAGTGCGGGACCGCGCGTCTTTTGCCTTCGCGCTGGTGTCCGTGGGGGCCGTGGTGCAGCCTGACGGCAGCGGCCGGATCGCGCTGGGCGGCGTGGCGCCGCAGCCATGGCGCGTTGCCGCCGCAGAGGCGGAACTGCCCCGCGGGGCAGCGCCCGTGGCCGACCTCCTGCTGGCCGGGGCCACGCCCACGGCTGACAACGCCTTCAAGCTGACGCTGGCGGCGCGAACCCTGAGTGCAGTGCTGGCGCAAGCGAGGGCCTGACGCGATGAAATTCGATACCCCTGCCACACAGAATCCGATCGACCAGCTGAAAGTCGTCGGCCACGGCGTGGACCGCGTGGACGGCCCCCTGAAGGCGACGGGCAAGGCGGCCTATGCGTACGAGCGCCACGACGTGGTGCGCGACGCGGCCGTCGGCTACGTGCTGGGCGCGGCCATCGCCAAGGGCCGGATCGGTGCCATGGACATCGAGGCGGCACGGCGCGCGCCCGGTGTGCTGGCCGTCGTCACCGCGCAAAACGCAGGCAAGCTGGGCAAAGGAAAAATGAACACCGCTACGCTGTTGGGCGGCCCGGACATCCAGCACTATCACCAAGCCATCGCGCTGGTCGTGGCGGAAACCCTGGAGCAGGCGAGGGCGGCAAGCCGGCTGATCCGGGTGAAGTACGAGCGCGCGCCGGGCGCGTTCGACCTGGCGGCGGAGAAAGACGCCGCCGAGAAGGCCGGCAAACTGGCCAAGCCGGACGTGGTGGGCGACTTCGATGGCGCCTACGCGGCGGCGGCGGTCAAAATCGACCACACCTACCGAACGCCTGACCACACGCACGCGATGATGGAGCCGCATGCGTCCACCGCCGTCTGGGAGGGCGATGCGCTGACACTGTGGACCTCGAATCAGATGATCGACTGGGGACGAGGCGATCTGGCCAGGACGCTGGGCGTGCCGAAGGAAAAGCTGCGGCTGATCTCCCCTTACATCGGGGGCGGCTTCGGCGGCAAGCTGTTCGTGCGCGCCGACGCGCTGCTGGCGGCGTTGGGTGCGCGTGCCGCGCGGCGTCCGGTCAAGGTGGCATTGGCGCGCCCGTTGATCGCCAACAACACGACGCATCGACCCGCCACCATTCAACGTATCCGCATCGGAACGACCGCGGACGGCAAGATCACCGCGATCGCGCATGAAAGCTTGTCGGGCGATCTGCCTGACGGCAAGCCCGAAGAAGCGGTGCAGCAGACGCGCCTGCTGTACGCGGGCGCCAACCGGCTGACCGCGTTGAACCTGGTCGAGCTGGATTTGCCGGAGGGCAATGCGATGCGTGCCCCGGGCGAGGCGCCCGGACTGATGGCGCTGGAAATCGCCATGGACGAGATGGCCGAGGCGCTTGGCCTGGACCCGGTTGAATTCCGGGTGCGCAACGACACGCAGGTGGATCCTTCAGCGCCGGAGAGGCGGTTTTCGCAACGGCGCCTCGTCGAATGCCTGCGCACGGGCGCTGAGCGATTCGGCTGGCAGGAACGCCACCCGCGTCCGGGATCGCGCCGCGACGGGCGATGGCTGGTGGGCATGGGCGTGGCGGCTGCCTTCCGCAACAACCTGGTGACGGACTCGGCCGCGCGGGTGCGCCTGGATGCGGCCGGCCAGGTCATCGTGGAAACCGACATGACAGACATCGGCACGGGCAGCTACACCATCATCGCGCAGACCGCGGCCGAGATGCTGGGCGTGCCGCTGGCGAAAGTCATCGTGCGCCTGGGCGATTCGGCGTTTCCCGTGTCGGCCGGATCGGGCGGGCAATGGGGGGCGAACAGCTCGACGGCCGGCGTGTATGCGGCCTGCCAGAAACTGCGCGACGCCATCCTGGCGCGGCTCGGATTCGCCGCTGAAGGGGCGGTATTCGCGGATGGCTCGGTGACCGAAGCGGGCGGGCGGACGGCGCTACTGCGGCAAGCGGCTACCGACGGCGAACTGGTCGCCGAAGACGTGCTTGAATTCGGCGACCTGGACAAGAAATACCAGCAGTCCACCTTCGGCGCGCACTTCGTCGAAGTCGGGGTGGACGCCGCCACCGGCGAAACGCGCATCCGCCGCATGTTGGCCGTCTGCGCGTCGGGCCGCATCCTCAATCCCAAGACTGCCCGCAGCCAGGTGATCGGCGCGATGACGATGGGCATCGGCTCGGCGCTGATGGAAGAATTGGCCATCGACCAGCGGGCGGGCTTCTTCGTGAATCACGATCTGGCCAGCTACGAAGTGCCCGTGCATGCCGACATCCCCATTCAGGAGGTGATTTTCCTGGATGAGACCGACCCGATGTCCTCACCCATGAAAGCCAAGGGCGTGGGGGAATTGGGCCTGTGCGGCGTGGGCGCGGCGATCGCCAACGCGATCTACCACGCCACGGGCGTGCGGGTGCGCGACTACCCGATTACCTTGGACAAACTGCTGGCGGGATTGCCCGGATCGGCCTGAAGTCCGGTCGCGGGCGGGTGCGCGACGGGCTCACTTGCGCTTCGCGCCGCCCTGGCGGGCCTTGAAGCGGGGATTGGATTTGCAGATGACGTAGATGCGTCCGCGCCGTTTGACGACCTGGCAGTCGCGATGGCGGTTCTTGGCGTCTTTGAGGGAGGAAAGTACTTTCACGGCGTCTTCCGTTTTGGGGGAATGGAAACCGGCCGGGGCGCCCAAGCCTGGATTCAAGAAAGAAATGTTATATCATTTCTTT
>NZ_DBHKZA010000056.1:0-14840 GCF_057314935.1 Achromobacter sp. | reverse complement strand
TGAAGAACCCGCGCTGATGCGCAGGCGGCCCTATGCGCCGCGTGACCCCATCGTCTAGGCGCTGGAACGCGCCTGCCCGCTTTCTTCCAGCAGCCAGTCCCTGAACGCGGCGACGGGCGGGGTGGCAAGCTTGTCGGGCGGCGCCAGGAAAAAATAGCCCGCGCCCGTGCTGAAGGCCTCGTCGATGGCGGGCGCCAGCACGCCTTGCTGCAACTCGTCTTCCACCAGAAACGTCGGCAGCAGCCCGATGCCGATACCGGACGCCACCGCCTGAATCAGGTGGGTGGTCAATTCGAACTGCGCGCCCCAGCGCATGGTGCGCACCGGCAGGCCGTGCGCTTCGAACCAGCGTTGCCACACCGCGGGGCGGGCCGCCACCTGAAGCAGGCTGTGCGGCGCCAGATCGGCCGGCTTGCGGATCGGATGGCTGGCGGCCAGTTCAGGGCTGATCACCGGGATGACGTGTTCGTCCATCAAGCGGTATGACGCCAGCCCGGGCCAGTCGCCGTCGCCCACGGCGATCACGGCGTCGATGCCGGCCAGGTCCAGGTCGAAGCGCGTCACCCGCGAATGCAGGTGGATCAGGATGCCGGGGTGCCGCGCGTAAAAGCGGTTCAGCCTGGGCATCAGCCATTTCGCGGTAAAGGTGGGCAGCGCGGCCAGATGGAACGCGCCGCGTCCGGTCCGGTGCGAGATCGCTTGCAGCGACGCGCTGCGGATGCGTTGCAGGGCTGCTTCCAGTTCCTTCTGATAGCGCATGCCGGCTTCGGTCAGCAGGATGCGCCGCTTCTCGCGCCGGAACAGCGCGACTTCCAGCAAATCCTCAAGGGCCTGCACCTGCCGGCTGACGGCGCTTTGCGTCAACGCAAGCTCGGTCGCGGCGCGGGTGAAGCTGAGATGGCGGGCACTGGCTTCGAATGCCAGCAGCAGCGACATGGACGGGGTCAGGCGGCGCGGATTCATTCTGGAAATACATGATCGGAAGGCGCCCACTATACCGTGCAGCTGCAATGCCCCGAGATTTAGAGCCCGCGTCCGCCAAGCGGCACATCAGATCGGATCATTCATAAAATGAATGATCTTCCTGAGTATTTTCCATTTTCACACTGACGTTGCGTGGCTGAAAATAGCACCGAAGGACGGGCGGACGCCTGCTGGTCCAAGCAAGTTCAATGACGGAGGTAACGATGGATTTGGGTATCAAGGACAAGACTGCGCTGGTGCTGGGCGCCGGCGGCGGGCTGGGTGGCGCCATTGCCGCGTCGCTGGCACAGGAAGGCGCGCGGGTGGTCGTGGCGGATCTGAACCTGGAAGCGGCCGCCGCCACGGCGGACAGGATCAAGGCGGATGGGCTGACCGCCATTCCGATGCAATGGGACCTGCGCGCGCTGGACGCGATCGACAGCCAGGTCGCATGGATCGAGTCCCACGTGGGGCCGGTCGATATCCTGGTCAACAACACGGGCGGTCCGCCGCCCACGCCTTCGTCAGGCCAAACGGCCGACCTGTGGCGCGAGCACTTCGAAGGGATGGTGCTGTCCGTCATCAAGCTGACTGACCGCGTGCTGCCCGGCATGCGCGAACGGCAGTGGGGCAGGATCATCACCAGCACCTCGTCCGGCGTGATCGCCCCGATTGCCAACCTGGGCATTTCGAACGCGCTGCGTATGTCGCTGGTGGGCTGGTCCAAGACGCTGGCGCGCGAAGTCGGCAAGGACGGCATCACGTCGAACATCGTATTGCCCGGCCGCATCGCCACCGCCCGCATCTCGTTCCTGGACGAGGCGCGCGCCAAGCGCGAAGGGCGCAGCGTGGAAGAGGTCAGCCGCGAAAGCACCGGCAGCATTCCGGTAGGCCGCTATGGAGACCCGAAGGAATACGGCGACGCCGTGGCCTTCCTGGCCAGCGCGCGCGCCAGCTACATCACCGGATCGACGATCCGCGTGGACGGCGGCCTGATCGCCAGCATCTGAACGCGGTCCGGACCACTCGGATCCAAGACATTCAAGGACATTGAAAATGAAACTGACTGCTGACGCCAAGGGCGTATTCCCCATCGCACCCACCCCGTTCTTCGACGACGGCGCGGTGGACCACGCGTCGATCGACCGGATGATGGATTTCTACCAGTCTTGCGGCGCGACCGGCCTGACGGTGCTGGGCCAGTTGGGCGAAGCGCCCAAGCTGGATTTCGCGGAATCGCTGGACATCGCGTCGCAAGTCATCGGCAAGGCCGGCGCCATGCCCATCGTGGTGGGCGTGTCGGCCCCGGGGTTCGCATCGATGCGCTCGCTGACGCGCGCCGTGATGGACCTGGGCGCTGCCGGCGTGATGATCGCGCCGCCCAATACCTTGCGCACCGACGACCAGATCGTCACCTACTACCACCAGGCGGTCGAGGCCATCGGCGACGACGTGCCGTTCGTGCTGCAGGACTACCCGCTGACGTTCTCCGTCCAGATGGCGCCGTCGGTCATCCGGCGTATCGTGACCGACCTGGCGTCGTGCGTGATGCTCAAGCACGAAGACTGGCCCGGCCTGGAAAAGATCTCGGCGCTGCGCCGCTTCGAGGCTGAAGGGGCGATGCGCCACATTTCGATCCTGTGCGGCAACAACGGGCTGTTCCTGGATTACGAGATGGCGCGCGGCGCAGACGGCGCCAACACCGGCTATTGCTTTCCCGACATGTTGTGCGACTTCGTCAAATGGGTGGGCGAGGGTAAACGGGAGGCCGCGCATGATCTGTTCGATGCGCACTTGCCGCTGCTGCGCTATGAGCAGCAACCGGGCGTGGGGCTGGCAGTGCGCAAGTACGTGATGATGCGCCGGGGCATCCTTTCCAGCGCGGCGCAGCGCCGCCCGGGCGCCGCCCTGACGCCCGCCGCGAAGGCCGAGGTGGACCATCTGCTGACCCGCCTGGCCAAGCACGATCCGCGCGCCGGGGGGCTGGTCTAAGCGTCCAGCGGGTCTTGCGCGTCTTGTGTGTCCTGCGCGATCCGGCGAAAGGACTCGCTGAATTCCTCCAGGGCGATTTCAAGGCGGCGGGCGCAGGCATCAAGTTCCGATGCGCCCGCTTGCGGATCGGCGCAGAGCCGTCCCAGCGCAGTGCAAAGCGCGCTTAGCTGGCCGTCGCCCGTCATCTGGGCGGCGCCCTTGATGCGGTGGGCCAGCAGGCTCAAGCCTGCGCGATCCTGGTTGGCAAGCAGCATGCGCACTTGCAGGATGTCCTGGTCGTTGACGGTGCTGAAGGCATGCGCCAACTCATGGATGCGCGCGGGATCGGCAGAGGTCAGGTCGACCAGCACGCGCCACCGTTGCGCGTGGCGCGCCGAGCGGGACGGGGAGGGCGTGTCGCGGGGAGGGAATGTCTGGCTCATGCCCAGCCATTGTGCCGCATAGTGACTTTCGTAATTTTCCTATTTTTTTATCAGAGATACGACAGCACTATGTGCGGTATGCCGAAAAGTGTTTTCAACTCGGCGCCCCCGCCAATGCGAATCACCCGTCTTATGCCATCCCGATACATACGCGTCATTGTTGCCGACGACCATCCTGCAGTGGCCCTCGGCGTCAGTTACGAATTGGGCCAGGACCCGGCGATCGACGTCATCGGATGCGCCGAGAATTCCACGGACCTTGTCGCTCTGCTTGATGCACAGCCGTGCGATGTCGTGGTGTCCGACTACACCATGCCGGGCGGCAAGTATGGCGACGGGCTGGCATTGATTTCCTTGCTGCGGCGGCGGTTTCCCGGACTGCGTATCGCGGTGCTGACCATGATCGATACGCCCACGTTGATCCGGGCTCTGCTGGGGCGCCACAATGTCTGCGTGTTGAGCAAATCCGATGCCACCAGCCACATCATCACCGCGGTCCATGCCGTGTACCTGGGCAAGACCTACTATTCGCCCAGGATCAAGGGCATGCTCATCGATCAGGCGTTCACGATGGGAAGCATGCGCCTGACCCGGCGCGAGGCCGAGATCGTCCGCTTGCTCTGCGCGGGGGCGACGGTGACCGAAATTGCGCAGCAGTCGCACCGTAGCGTGCAGACGGTCAGCTCGCAGAAAAGAAGCGCAATGAAAAAGCTGGGCATCGAACGCGACGCCGACCTGATCCTGTATGGCGCCGACGCTGCTAGAGACCCTTTGGGAGAAAGCGGGACGCGGGCGCTTTGGCGGCCAGACCCGACCGCCTGGCGCCGCGCATGAAACCCTTGCCTGCTTAGAAGCCCACCGCCTGTCCGTCGCGGCGCGAGTCTGATGCGGCCATATAGCCACCCTGCGGCAAGCGGCAGATCAACTGGGCGGACCCGAATTCCAGGCTGTCTGCCGGCGCCACCGCCACGTTGTGGCCGCGGGCGCGCAGCGTCTCCACGACGTCCGCCGGCAGGTGTGATTCCACGTTGACGACGGGGCCCTTTTCCACACGGAAGCGCGGCGCGTCGCTCATGGCCTGCGGGTTCTGGCCGAACGCAGCCAGACGCGTCACCATCTGCAGATGGCCCTGCGCCTGCATCGATCCGCCCATCACCCCGAACGACATCAGTGGTTGGCCGCCGCGCGTAACGAACGCGGGAATGATCGTGTGCATGGGCTTCTTGCGCGGGGCGACCTGATTGGCATGGCCCGGCGTCAGCACGAAATTCAGGCCACGGTTGTGCAGGCTGATGCCGGTTCCAGGCACGACTACGCCCGAGCCGAAGCCGTGGTAGTTGGACTGGATGAAGGACACCATGGTGCCGCTCGCATCCGCCGCCGTCAGGTAGACCGTGCCGCCGGTGGCGGGCGTGCCCGCGGTGGGGACGCTGGCGCGGTCCATGGAAATCAGGCGCGCGCGCTCGGTCAGGTAGGCGCGGTCAAGCAGCGCGCGGGCATCGGTGCGCATGTGGCGCGGGTCCGCCACGTGGTGGTGCAGGTCCGCGAAGGCCAGCTTCATCGCTTCGATGCTGACGTGGTAGTAGTCGGCGCTGTCGCGGCCCATGCCTTCCAGGTCGAACTGCTCGAGCATGCCCAGCGCCATCAGCGCGGAAATGCCCTGGCCGTTGGGCGGGATCTCGTGCAGCTCGACGTCGCGGAACGACTGCGAGATGGGCGCGACCCATTCGGGGCGGTGTTCGGCCAGGTCGGCGGCGCTTAGCGCGCCACCCGTCTGGCTCGCGTAGTCCGTGATCTTGCGGGCGAGTTCGCCGCGGTAGAAGCTGTCGCCGCCGCTTTCGGCGATGTCGCGCAGGGTCTTGGCCTGGGCAGGGAAACGCCACCATTCGCCGGCTTGCGGCGCGCGGCCTTGCGGCAGGAAGGCCTCGGCGAAGCCGGGCTCGTGCGCCAGCTTGGGCGCTTGCGTGGCCCATTGCCGCGCGATGGTGGGCGATACGGCGAAGCCCTCTTCGGCATAGGCGATGGCGGGTTCGAACAGGGTGGCGAACGGCAGCTTGCCGAAGCGCTCGGACAGGGCCTTCCAGCCTGCCACCTGGCCGGGCACGGTGACGGTGCCCCAACCCGTGCCGGGCATGGCGTCGCGCCCGTTGAAGTATTCGGGCGTCCATGCGGCCGGCGCGCAGCCGCTGGAGTTCAAGCCATGCAGGCGGCCGTCATGCCAGACCAGCGCGAACATGTCGCCGCCGATCCCGTTCATGACGGGTTCGACGACGGTGAGGGCGATCGCGGTGGCAATGGCGCTGTCAACGGCATTGCCACCGGCCAGCAGCATGCGTAGTCCCGCCTGCGCGGCCAGCGGCTGGCTGGTCGCGACCGCATTGGCGGCCAGGACCGGCATTTTTCGGGAAGCGTACGGAAAAGACCAATCGAAGGGGGAGGACATGGATGCTGGAACTCGTAGAAAGGATTACTGCGGGGTGATGCCGGCTTGGTCGATCAACTGTTTGGTGCGCGGGATTTCGGCCTTGATGAAGGCGGCGAATTCCTCGCGGCTGCCGCCGCGCGGTTCGGCGCCGGCTTCGGCGAGCTTACCGCGCAATGCCGGATCGGCCAGCACCTTGTTCACGGCGCGGTTCAGTTTGTCGAGGATCGGCGCGGGCGTGCCTTCGGGCGCGACCAGACCGTACCACGGCGCGATGTCGTAGCCGGCGTAGCCTTGTTCCGCGATGGTGGGGATGTCCGGGGCCAGCGTCGAGCGCTGGGGATTCGACATGCCCAGCGCCAGCAACGAACCGCTCTTGACCTGGGGCAGGCCGGTCATGATGGTGTCGAAGTACATCGACACCTGGCCGGAGAGCAGGGCCGGAATGGCTTCGCCCGCGCCCTTGTACGGCACGTGCAGGATATCGATGCCGGCGATGGACTTCAGCATTTCGCCCGCCATGTGCGAGGTGGTGCCGGTGCCGAACGAGGCATACGTCAACTTGCCCGGGTTGGCACGGGCGTACGCGACCATTTCGGGCAGAGTCTTGAAGGGCTGCTGCGGGTTGGCCAACAGGATGTTGGGCGTATAGGCGACCATGGACACCAGCGCAAAAGCGTCCGGGTCATAGGCCAGGCGCTTCTGCAGGAAGCGGTTCGTGACGACGGCGGCGGGGCCGCCCATCAGCAGCGTGTAGCCGTCCGGCGCCGAGCGCGCCACCGAGGCGCTGCCGATGGCGGCCGCGGCGCCCGGGCGGGCTTCCACGACGAAGGGCTGGCCGAGTTCGGTGGCCAGCGCGGCGCCCAACTGGCGCGAGATCAGATCGGTGGCGGAACCGGCCTGGAAGGGCACGACGATGCGCACGGGATGTTGCGGCCAATCGGTGGCCGAGGCGGCGGCTTGCGCGCCGGCCTGGGCCGCGAAGGCAACGGCGGCGGCGCCGGCCAGCGTCCGGATGAGACGAAATTTCATGGATTCCCCTTGATCGCGTTATGGAAAACGAGTGCCGCCGGGCGGGTCTGATGCCCGTTCCAGCGCGCCGGCCGCAGCAAAGCGCCCTGCCAGGAGAATTAAACGGGAAGGGCGGGGTCCGGCCTATTGGTATTTGCATCCATGGATCACTGGATCCAGTTTGTGTTATTTTTGCGTTTATCTATCATTGCGGCTTTCCAAGCCCTGGGGACGACGATGCTGCAATTTCAGAAGACAGCGATCAGCGCCGAAGACGAGGCGTACTTGCATTTGCAGCGCGAGATCCGGCTGGGCCGCTATGCGCCCGGCCAGCGGCTGGTGCCGGACGTCGTCGCCGCCGAGATCGGCACCAGCCGCATGCCCGTGCGGGGCGCCCTGCGCCGGCTGGCCTCTGAAGGCCTGGTGGAAATCCGCGCCAATCGTGGCGCGGTAGTGCGCGGCCTGAATCAGCAGGAAATGCTGGAAGTGTTTGAAATGCGCTCGGTGCTGGAAGGCCTGGCGATGCGCAACGCCGTGCTGCACATGAATGCGGAGCACATCCGCCGACTGTCCAGCTTGCTGGACCAGCTGGAGCAGGGATCCGGCGACTATCTGGACTGGACCACCGCGCACCGCGAATTCCACGAATACCTGTGCGGCTTCTGCCAGCAGCCGCGGCTGCTGCGCCAGATCTCCGAACTGCATTCCGTGGTGGAACCCTATATGCGCCTATGGGCGGCCCAGCCCGGCCGCGTCCTGCGCGTGCGCGAATCGCATCAGGAATTGATCGATGCGCTGCAGACCCGTGACCCCGCCCGCTGCGAGGCCGCCATGCGCCAGCACGTGCTGAATACGGTTCCCGCCTTGCAGGCGTTCCTGGAACAAGCGGCCTGAGCGGGGCCGGGCCGTATCAGGCTTCGTTCAAGCGGACTTCCACGGGTGTCTTCCGGCGGAACTTGATTTCGCTGGCAAGCACCCCGGCCACGATCAACGCGGCGCCTGCCAGCGCCAGCGCCGGCAGCCGGTCGCCCGCCAGGCGGCCGACGATGCCGCCCCAGACCGGTTCGCCCGCGTAGATGACCGTGGCGCGGGTGGGCGAGACGGACTTCTGCGCCCAGTTCATCGTCAACTGGATCACGGCGCTGGCAAGTCCCAGGCCGATGGCCGCGCCGGCCCACAGCCACGAGAAAGCAGGAACCGATTCGCCCAACGCCGGCATCAGCGCGAATGACACCACGCCGGCGGTCAACAACTGCACCGCGGTCACGCGGCGGCTATCCACGCGCTTGGCGAACAGGCCGATCAGGATGATCTCGGCGGCGATGGCGACCGCGCCGGCCAAGGTGGCGAGTTCGCCCGGGCTGAAGCTGAGCGAACCCGCTTCGGGACCCGCCAGCAGGATCAGCCCGGTGAAGGCCAGCGCCACGCCTATCCAGCTCATCAGGCCCGGCGGGCGCTTCAGCACCGCCCACTGCAGCAGCGGCACAATGGGCACGTACAGCGCCGTGATAAAGGCGGATTGGCTGCTGGTGATGGTACGCAGGCCGTGCGTCTGCAGGTAGTACCCCAGGAACAATGCGCAGCCGATGGCGATGCCTGCGCCAATTTCGAATCGGGTGATGCCCATCATGTGCTTGCCGAACAGCAGCATCGTCACCAGACCGGCAATGGTGAATCGCACGCCTACGAAGAACAGCGGTCCGCTATGCTGCATGGCAATGTGAATGATGAGGAACGTGCTTCCCCACAGCATGGTGACCAGCACCAGGGCGATTTCCTGGCGCGTCAGGGCGAACATCGATGTCTTGGGCTGCACGATTGACTTCAATAGCTACGAAATTATGAGCAATATACTGCACATTACGCCGGCCGGCAGCGATGTCCTCACGCACGTGGGGGCCAATTTGCGCCGGATCCGCAAGCAGGCCGGATTAAGCCAGACGAACCTGGCCGACGCCTCCGGCATCAGCCGGCGCATGATTGCCGGCCTGGAGGGCGGCGGGGCGAACATCAGCCTGTCCAGCCTGGATAAGTTGGCCGGCGCGTTGGGGGTGGGCTTCGTGGATCTGGTCAGCGACCCCAACCGAGAACGGCGCCGGATCGAAGCCATGGCCTGGCGCGGCGAACGGCCGGGCAGCCAGGCCGTGCTGCTGGGCGCGGCGCCCGCCAGTTGCGAGGCGCAGCTATGGATATGGACGTTGGCGCCGGGTGAACGGTACCTGGCTGAGCCCGATCCGCAGGGGTGGCACGAGATGGTCTACGTGCTTGAAGGGGCGTTGCGGCTGGCGCTGTCCGGCGTGTCGCAAACCGTCGGGACCGACGATTTCGCCATTTACAGCAGCGCGCAGCCCTACGCTTACTTCAATGACGGGGACTCGCGCTTGCGCTTCGTTCGCAATGTGCTCCGATAGGAGGCTTGCGGGGAGCAGACGCGCGCAAGCCCCGTTCAGGAGCGTGCGCGCGCTTTCGGCCTAGAACTCGTACTTCAAGGTGGCGACGACGTTGCGCTCTTCGCCGTAGTAGCAGTAGTTCAGGCTGGCGCACGACGCCACATAGGTCTTGTCCAGCAGGTTGTTGGCGGCCACGCGCACGCTCATCCCCTTGAGCGCCGAGGACAGCCGGCCCAGGTCGTAGCGCACCGACAGGTCCACCAGCGTATAGGCCGGCACCTTCAGCGTGTTGGCGCTGTCGGCCCAGCTTGTGCCCACGTAGCGCACACCCGCGCCCACGCCCAGTCCGGAGTCGAACTGGTAATCGCCCCACAGGGACGCCATGTGGCGCGGCGCCTGGTAAGGGGTGTTGCCGGCCAGGCCTTCGGTGGATTCGCGGTACGTCATCGCGGTGAAGGTGTAGGCGGCCAGCACGGTGAAGTTGTCGGTCAGGCGCGCCTTGCCTTCCAGTTCGATCCCGCGCGACCGCACCTTGCCCGCGGGCGTGTAGTAGGTCTGCGCCAGCACGCGGTTGGCCACGTTGTCCTGCGTCAGGTCGAAGGCGGCCAGCGTCACCATGTTCTCGGTGCCGGGCGGCTGGAACTTCACGCCCGCTTCGTATTGCTTGCTTTGGGTGGGCGGCAGCAGATTGCCTTGCTGGTCCGTGTAGGCATTGGGGTTGAAGGACTCGCTGTAGCTCACGTAGGGCGACACGCCGTTGTCGAACAGGTACACCAATCCCGCGCGCTTGGTGAACTTGGATCCGCTCCAGCTTTGCTTGGACGCGTAGTCGCCGGTACGGCTGGATTCGGTCGTGCGGACCTCGTCCTGGCGGCCGCTCAGGGTCAGGCGCCAGCGGTCATAGGCCAACTGGTCTTGCAGGTAGAAGCCGGTCTGCTCCAGGCGGCGGTCGAAGAAGGTGCGGCTGGCGATCTGCACATTTCCGTCGGCATAGTCGGGATGGAAGGCGTCCAGATTGGACGCCGTGCCGGAATCCCATCGGCCGTCGGCGTGGCGGTTCTGGTAGTCCAGGCCCAGCAGCACGGTGTGCTTGACCGCGCCGGTCTCGAACTTGCCCTGCAACTGGTTGTCGATGGCGAACGCGTTCAGCGATTCATCGGCGCCCGAGTAATAGCGGTTCAGCTCCGTGCCGTTGGCCCAGCCGTAGCCGTAGACCTGCTTGAGCGCGACGTCGGACGAGACATACCGCGCGTTCTGGCGGAACGTCCAGCGATCGTTGAAGCGGTGGTCGAACTGATAGCTGAAGATGCGCTCGTTGCGCTTGAATTCGTTGTTGTCCGGATCGGAGTCCACGAAATGGCGCGAGATGCGCTGGCCGGCATGGTCGTTGGTGATGCTGGCGTCGGCCGGCACGCCGCTGTGGAAACCGCCGCTGGGATCGCGCTGCAGATAGGCCTGCAGCAGCAGGCTGGTGTCCGGCGTGAAGTTGAACATCACCTGCGGGGCGATCGCATAGCGTTCTTCGCGCGTGTTGTCGAACTGGGTGTCGGTGGAGCGGCCCAGGCCGGTGACGCGATACGCCACCTTGCCGTTGTCGTCCACCGGACCGGCGACGTCGAAGCCGGCGCTTTTCTGCCCCTGGGTGCCGTAGGACACCTCCACCGAACGGTACGGCTCGAACAGCGGGCGCTTGCTGGTCAGCTGCACCAGGCCGCCGGGGGCGCTGCGGCCGAACAGCACGGATGACGGGCCGCGGAACACGTCGATGCGCTCGACGAAGTAGGGATCGATCTGGATCGAACTGAAGGTGCCGGAATCGCTCAGCAGCTTCAGGCCGTCGTAGATGGTGTTGTCCGTGCTGTTCTCGATGAAGCCGCGCAGCGCCACATAGTCGTAACGGTCGGCGGCGCCGACCAGACCCGTGAAGGCGCCGGGCGTGTAGCGCAGCGCTTCCGTCACGCTGCGGGGCTTCTGTTCGTCGATCTGTTCGCGCGTCACGACCGACACCGACTGCGGCGTCTCGATCAGCGGCGTATCCGTCTTGGTGGCGCTGGAACTGGTCGAGGCCAGCAGGCCCGAGGTCGGGTCCAGCGCGCCGGGCACGCTCTGGCCGCTGACGCGCACGGCGGGCAGCGTGGTGGTGCCGGGTACGGGCGCGGCCACCAGCACGTAGCCGCCCGCACTGCGCGAGGCGGTGAAACCGCTGCCGGCCAGCAGCACGCGGAAGCCGTCATCGACGCGGTAGCGTCCGCTCAGCCCATTGGTGGTCAAGCCCTGGATGCGGTTGGCGTCCACGGAAATCGCCACGCCCGCCTGCTGGGCATAGCGGTTCAAGGCCGGGGCCAACGGGCCGGCGGCGATGTCGAACGGGATCGCGGCGTCGGTCTGCTGTTGGGCGTGGGCGGGCAGGGCGGCCGCGCCCAACGTGGCCAGCAGCAGGCTGAAGGCCAGCGGGGTGTAGCGAAGGTTCAAAGTCGGCAGGGGCATGGAAAGTTCCGTGTGCGTGAGTGTCCTGATTGCTATGACGCACCAGATCGGAAAAGCGGAACAAAGAAAAGGCCCCTGCGCCGCACACGCTTCGCGCGCTTGCTGCCCCTTGAGGGGGCGCTTTTGTCTTGGCGGCAAACGATCTCTATCGGACAGGGCCGGCCCGATCCACGATGACGACCCAGGGCGTCATCGTGCGCACCCGGATGGGGAAGCTGCTGGCCAGCAGTTGCAGGGCGCGGTCGGGATCGTCCAGGGGCAGGACGGCGTTGACCTGCATGCCGGCCAGCGCGTCGCGGTCTACGCGCAAGAGGCCGCTGCGGTAGCGGCCCAGCAATTCCAGCACATCGGCCAGCGGCTTGTCCTGCACGACCAGGCGGCGGTATTTCCAGGCGTCTTCGACGGCCGCCGCGTCCAGCGGCTGCGGCGCGCCCACGCCTTGGGCGGTGATGCGCACCTGCTCGCCGGCCTGCACCTGCCGCGCATGGTCCGGGGCGGCGTCGTCGCGGGCGGTGGCCAGCACCTTGGATTCCAGCATGCTCAGTACCGTCACGCCGGATTCCGCGCTGACCACGAAGCGGGTGCCCAACGCGCGCACGCTGCCCTGCGCGGTGCGCACCACGAAGGGCCGCGTCGCGTCATGGGCGACTTCCACCAGGATGTCGCCGCGCACCAATTCGACTTCGCGGCGCTGCGGGTCGAAGTTGAGATTGACCGCCGTGCCTGGCTCCAGCGTCACGCGGCTCTGGTCGGCGAGCACGTGGGTTTGCCATTGGCCGGCGCCACTGCGCATATCCGCCAACAGATAGGACGACGGATAGAAATGCAGGAACACGGCCAGCGGCGTGGCCAGCGCTGCCGCCAGCGCCAGGGCGGCGGCACGTCGGATGCGGCGCCGCCTGCCGCCGGCCCAGCCGGCCTTCAGGCCGGCATGCAACGGCGAGGTCTGTCCGCCGGCATCGTCGCGCAATGCGCCCAGTTGCGTCAGCACGGCTTGCATTCGCCGCGCCGCGGCGTCGTGGCGAGGGTCCTGCCGCTTCCAGGCATCGAAGCCCGCACGCAGGCGGTCGCGGTCGGCCGCGCTGGCGTCGTCGTCGGTCAAGCGCATCAGCCATTGGGCCGCTTCGCGGGCGATGTCCTGGGCGCCGGCGGTGCTCATGCGTCCACCGCGTCGTGGCAATGCAGCAGCGCCGACACCAGGTACTTGCGCACCATGCGGTCGGTCACGCCCAGCTTGGTGGCGATCTCGGCATGCGTGTCGCCATCCAGGTAGTGCAGCAAAAAGGCCTGGCGCGGACGGTCCGCCAGGCCTTCCAGGATGGCGCTGATCTGGGCCAACGCCTGCGACGTCATCAGGATCTGTTCGGGCGAGGGCGCGCCCGGGTGGTCGGCCATGGCCAGGCTCAATTCGGCCAGATAGGCGTCTTCCACTTGACGGCGGCGGGCCTGGTCGATGATCAGCCGGCTGGCGGTCACCGACAGGAAGGCGCGAGGCTCACGCACTGCGGCCAGGGCGTCGCGCGACGCCAGGATGCGCGCGAAGGTGTCGTGCGCCATGTCGGCCGCATTGTGCGGGCAGCCCAGCTTCTTCTTCAGCCACGCCAGCAGCCAGCCGCCGTGGTCGACGTACCAGGCGTGCAGCTCGGAATCGGGGCGGGAGGTTGCCGAAGGCATGAAGAACGCGCGGTGGCCGAAATGACGAAAGGCCACCCGTCGGGCAGCTCATGAATGAAAATCGATATCAATTATATTTGCTTCGCCGAATTTTGCGAGTCTGGCGAAAGTGTCCGCTGAGCGAACCTGAATTCCGGCAGCGGGACGGCGGCTGCACGGCCGGCTTATAGCCGGGAGTAATATGTCGCGTCTGGCGGCTCCAGCCGTCGGCAAGAACAAGCCGATTCACGCCTCGCCCTTCCCACCCGTGTCGATAGCGGATTCGTTCCGCGCCTTCCCTGCGGTGTCTGCAAGCCCTGGCGCATGAACGGCCATAAGAAGACATCGAGGAGAAGCACTTGGACAAGCAAGAGTCGGGCGGCTGGTATTTCGGCTGGAACATCGTCGGCGCCGCCGCGGTACTCACCCTGTTGACGGTCGGCCTGCGCATGGGCATCGGACCGTTCTTCCTGCCGATGGCGGACGGGCTGGGATTTTCGCGCAGCCTGCTGTCGGGCATCGTCGCGATCGGCATGCTGTGCTACGGCCTGGCCATGCCGTTGGCCGGCTATCTGGTCAGCACGCGCGGCACGCGGTTTGTGCTGCTGACGGGCACGGCCATTGTCGTGGCGTCGTCCTTGTGGACGGTGTTCGCCCGAGGCCCCATCGAATTCCTGCTGTCGTTCGGCGTGGCGCTGTCCATCGGCCTGGCGTTCACCAGCCCCGTGGCGCTGACGCCTGTCATCAGCCGCTGGTTCACCCGCCAGCGCGGCATGGCGCTGTTCTTCCTGTCTACCGGATCGATGGCGGGCATCGCCCTGATGACGCCTACCCTGACCTTCGCGATCGAAGCCGTGGGCTGGCAGGAAACGCTGCTGGCGTTTGCCGTGCTGTTCGCCTTGCTGACCGTGCCGGTCGCGCTCTTCATCATGCGCGACACGGCGCCCGAACACACTGACCTGCTGCCGCACCAGATCATCGACAACAAGTCGTCCGCCAAGCCCGCGGCCCGCGGGCCGGCGCCGAACGTGCGCGATGCCTTGCGCACGCTGCCGTTCTGGCAGGTGGCATTGGGGCTGTTCGCCTGTGGCTACAGCATGAACCTGCTGGGCACGCACGGCATGCCGATGCTGATGGACCATGGTTTTGACGCCACCACCAGCTCGCTGGGCATCGGGCTGATTGGTCTGGTCGCGATCTTCAGCACGCTGGTATTGGGCCGCATGTCGGACCAGGTCGAGCGCCGCAACATCCTGGCCGCGATCTATCTGGTGCGGGGTCTGGGATTCTTCGCGTTGGTCATGGTGGGCGCGCACTGGGAGCTCTATGCCGCAGCCACCATCGGCGGCATTGTCTGGGCCGGCAGCATCGCCTTGTCATCGGCAATACTTGCCGACGTCTACGGCATCCGCCTCGTCGGAGTGCTGTATGGCCTGACGTATCTGGGCCATCAGGTGGGCGGCATGATCAGTTCGTGGCTGGGCGGGTGGGCGTTCGATA
>NZ_DBHKZA010000055.1:43728-44937 GCF_057314935.1 Achromobacter sp. | reverse complement strand
ACACCCGCTTGTACATGATGGTCGTCGCGTCCAGCTTGCCGGCATCGTGCGGGTCGCGGCTGAAATCCGGGATCTGCCCGACGGTCACATAGCCCAGCGACGCATACAAAGGCTCGGCGCTGTCGCCGGTGCGCGTATCCAGCGTGATCAGGCTGCGGCCGATGCGCGCTGCGTGGGCGTGGGCCTCGCGCATCAAATGCCGGGCAATGCCGCGGCGGCGGAAATCGGGGTGCACCAGAAGCTTGCGCACTTCGGCGCGGTGGGGCTGATTGGGCGGCGTGTCGCTATCCAATTGCACCGAACCGGCAATGCGGCCATCTTGACGCGCCACCCATAGCGCCAGCTTGCCGCCGGCGACCGCCGGCAGGATCTTGTTGCGCCAAAAGGCTTGCGCATCGTCAGGGGAATACGGCAGCACGAAGCTGACGCTGGCGCCGCCTTGCACGCAGGCATGCAGCAGCTCGCCGAGCGCGGGCAGGCTGGCGGCGACGTCATCCGCCGTCAGCAGGGTCAATTCAATGGGAGCGTGGTCGTGGGACATGGGGTTTCAGACGATGAAGAGCAGGTAGCGGGCGCCGCAATGCGGCGGTGTGATGAATTGGCTGGCGCCGAACAGCTGGTAGCGCAGGCAGTCGCCCGGCGCCAGGATGTGGGTCTGTCCGTCGACGGTGATATGCAATTCGCCTTCCAGCATCAGCAGGTGGTGCTCCAGCCCCGGCCGCGGCGATCGCTCGTAGCCGATGCGGGCGCCCGCCGCCAGCTCGCAGGCCAGCACTTCTCCCGCCAACTGCTGCGCGGGCGGGGACACCGAACGCCGCCGGAAGCCTGCGCTGTCGTCGACCCACACGGCCTGGGCATGCTCGGGCACCAATGGCGCGAAATCGTCTTCCACCATCACCATCAGCCTCGACATGGTCAAGCCATGGGCCGCGCACAGCTTGCCCAGCACGCTGGCCGTGGGGCTGACCTCGGCGTTTTCCAGGCGCGAGAGCGTGGCGCGGCTGACGCCAGCCATTCCGACCAATTCGTCCAGGGACCAGCCGCGCGCCAAGCGCAAGGCCTTCAGGCGCTGGGCGATGCGGCGGTCCAGATCAACATCAATCGTTGCGTTTTCCATATAAGGGAATTTATTCCAAATATGGAAAACCATCAAGACCCGGTGCCTGCCACTTTTTTCGGCACAATACGGGCATGCTTTTGGCCAAACCC
>NZ_DBHKZA010000055.1:0-43628 GCF_057314935.1 Achromobacter sp. | reverse complement strand
GCCGAGCGCAGCCTGGATGTGCAGTACTACATCTGGCACGACGACATGACGGGCACGATGCTGCTGGAAGCGCTGCACGCCGCTGCCGACCGGGGCGTGCGCGTGCGGCTGCTGCTGGACGACAACGGCACGTCGGGCCTGGACACGGTGCTGGCCGCGATGGACGAACACCCCAATATCGAAGTCCGCCTGTACAACCCCTTTGTGCTGCGCTGGCCCAAGCCCTTGGGCTACGTCACGGACTTCAGCCGCCTGAACCGGCGCATGCACAACAAGTCCTTCACCGCGGACAACCAGGCCACCATCATCGGCGGGCGCAACGTTGGCGACGAATACTTCGGCGCCGCCAACGGCGTGCTGTTCACCGACCTGGACGTGCTGGCGATCGGCGCGGCAGTCAATGACGTGTCGATGGATTTCGACCGGTACTGGGCCAGCGAATCCGCCTACCCCGTGGACCGGCTGCTGAAGAAGCCCGAACCGGGCGCGCTGCAAGCGCTGGAGGCGCGCGCCAGCAAGGTGGAACGGTCGCCGGAGGCCGCCGCCTATGCCGACGCCATGAAGCAGTTGCCTTTCATCCGGCAATTGCTGCAAGGCGAGCTGACCCTGGAATGGGCGAACACCCGCATGGTCAGCGACGACCCGCGCAAGACGCTGGGCACCGCGCCGCCCGAAGCGATGCTGCCGCACCAGCTGCATGAAATCATCGGCACGCCCGCGACCGACCTGGAACTGGTGTCGCCCTATTTCGTGCCCACGGCCGCCGGTACGGAAGCCTTTGCGAAGATGGCCGAAAGCGGGGTCAAGGTCCAGGTGCTGACCAATGCGCTGGAAGCGACCGACGTCGCAGTCGTGCATTCCGGCTATGCCAAGCGCCGCAAGGACCTGCTGGCAGCCGGCGTGGAATTGTTCGAAATGAAACGCATGGCGGGCGAGGTCGAGCGCAACAAGAGCATGGGGCCCTTCGGCAGCTCGGGTTCCAGCCTGCATGCCAAGACTTTTGCAGTAGACGGGCAACGCATTTTCGTCGGGTCGTTCAACTTCGACCCCCGTTCGGCCAAGCTGAATACCGAACTGGGCTTTGTGATCGACAGCCCGACCTTGGCGGGCCGTATCGCCGACGCCTTCAAGAACGACCTGCCCAAGGTGGCCTACCGCGTCTGCCTGGACGACAAAGGCGACTTGTATTGGCTGGAACAGCGCAACGGGGAAACGATCCGCCACGATACCGAACCGGGCACGACGGCCTGGAAGCGGTTTTCCGTCTGGTTCGTATCACTGCTGCCGCTGGAGCCGCTGCTGTGAACCCGGCGCAACAAGCGGAGTTCGCCTAGGGCCGCGCAGGCGTAGACTGGGTTTTTCTTCTACGCCTTGCCTGCCCTGGCCTCATGGACATGCTGCCTGCCGCCCCCCTGCCCGACCTGGATTGGGCCCGGATCACCGAGTCGCTGGATGCGCACGGCAATGCCATCGCGCCCGGCCTGCTGACCCCCGCCCAATGCGCGGCGCTGGCGGCTGGCTACTCGGCCGCGGACGGCTACCGCAGCCGAATCGTGATGGCGCGCCACGGCTTCGGCCGCGGCGAATACAAGTACTTTTCCTATCCGTTGCCGCCGTTGCTGCAGCATCTGCGCACCGCCTTGTATCCGCAACTGGCGCCGATCGCAAACCGCTGGAACCGGCAGTTGGGCGTCAATGTGCAGTATCCCGCCGACCACGCGGCCTTCCTGCAGCGCTGCCATGACGCCGGCCAACGCCGTCCCACGCCCCTGATCCTGGAGTACGGCCCCGGCGACTACAACTGCCTGCATCAGGACCTGTACGGCGAACACGTGTTCCCGCTGCAGGTCGCGGTGCTGCTGTCACGCCCCGGCCTGGATTTCACGGGTGGCGAATTCGTGATGACGGAAACCAGCAGCCGCGAACAGTGCGCCCAGGTGCTGCCGCTGCGGCAAGGCGACGCGTTGATCTTCACGGTGAACCAGCGGCCGGTGCCCGGCGCGCGTGGTTGGCGCAAGACCGCCATGCGGCACGGCGTCAGCGCACTGCGCAGAGGCCGGCGCCACACGCTGGGCCTGATCTTCCACGACGCCCAATGATCATGGCGACGACTTTGGACTTGTTTGGCGATGACGACACCGCGCAAAGCGGACGCGAAGCGATCGGGCCGCAATCCTTCGTGCTGCGCGGGTTTGCGTTGCCCTTTGCCGAGGCGCTGCTGCAAGGCGTGGACACCGTCGCCGCACAGTCCCCCTTCCGGCACATGCAGACGCCGGGGGGCTACACCATGTCGGTCGCGCTGACCAATTGCGGGCAGTGGGGCTGGACGACGGATGCGCACGGCTATCGCTATACGCGCATCGACCCGCTGTCCGGACTGCCCTGGCCCGACCTGCCTTCGGCCTTCCTGCAACTGGCGCAGGCTGCGGCGGCCGAGGCCGGCTTTCCCGGCTTTCCCGGCTTTACGCCCGACGCCTGCCTGGTCAACCAGTACGAGCCGGGATCGCGGCTGTCGCTGCACCAGGACAGGAATGAACGCGACTACGGCGCGCCCATCGTGTCCGTATCGCTGGGCATGCCCGCCGTCTTCCTGTTCGGCGGCAACGAACGCCCGGACAAGACCGTGCGCGTGCCCTTGCTGCATGGCGACGTGGTCGTGTGGGGCGGCGTGGACCGGCTGCGCTATCACGGCGTGATGCCCATGAAAGACCTGCCGCATCCCAGGCTAGGCAGCCGGCGGATCAACTTCACCTTGCGCAAGGCAGGCTGAACTGCAAAGGCCCATATGCGGGTTCCCCGCGTCTGGCTGTCCGGACGCGGCCGCCCTACTATGTCGCACCCTTGGCCCTGCGCGTCCGCGCCTGCGACTCTCCATGCGTATCCGTCCCTGCCTGTTGCTTGCCAGTTTCCTGTTGCCGTCCCCGCTGCCGGCGGCCCCCGCCGCCCAGCCGCCCGCGCTGATCGAGAATACGCTGGGCATGGTGTTCGTCGCCATTCCCGCTGGCGCGTTCCAGATGGGCAGCGACGAATCGCCCGAGGCGCTGGCGCGCGACTACCCGCAATATCCCAAGGACCGCTTCGCGCAGCTGTTCGACGAAGCGCCGGTGCATACCGTGCGCATCACCCGGCCGTTCTACCTGGAACGCACCGAAGTCACCGTCGGACAGTTCCGTCGCTTTATCGAAGCCTCCGGGTACGTGCCCGAGTCCGAGGCCGACGGCACCGGCGGCTATGGCTACAACGCCGCCTACGATCCCGACAAGTCCGAACGCGGCGACGCCTTCGAAGGCCGCGACCGCCGCTACTCCTGGCGCAACCCTGGCTTTGCCCAGACCGACGACCACCCCGTCGTGAACATCAGCTGGAACGACGCCCAGGCACTGGCCCGCTGGCTGACCCAGAAGGAAGGCCACGTTTACCGGCTGCCCACCGAAGCCGAATGGGAGTACGCCTGCCGCGCCGGCACGCGCACCCGCTACCAGAACGGCGACGACCCGGCGGGCATGCCCGATGCCGGCAACGGCTTTGACGCCGACGCTGAACCGCTGTGGCCGAAATGGCAGGCGTTCGCCTCGGCGCGCCACGACGGTTACACCTTCACCGCACCGGTGGCCAGCTACGCGCCCAATGCCTTCGGCCTGTACGACATGCACGGCAACGCCTGGGAATGGGTGGCGGACTGGTACGGCGAGGACTACTACGCGCACTCGCCCACGGACGATCCGCAAGGCCCCGACAGCGGCAACGTGCGCGTGCGCCGGGGCGGTTCCTGGCACACCTGGGCGCTCTATACCCGGTCGTCCTACCGCAACTGGAACACCCAGGAAACACGCTACCCGCTCGTGGGCCTGCGGCTGTTGCGGGAGGCCGACAGCCGGTAAAGCGCCGCGACGGGTTAGCATAGCCGCACGCTTAACCTCAAAGAGAGTCCTGACATGCATTCGCTGGGCCGTCTCGTCCTTCTCGTGAACGACTACGACACCGCCATTTCTTTCTACCAAGACAAGCTCGGCATGGAGGTGTTCGTCGATATGCCCGTGGGCCAGCAACGGTATGTGCACCTGCGCCTGCCCGAACAGCCCGCGGTCGGCGTCTGGCTGCTGCAAGCCCTGACCCAGGCGCAACGCGACCGCGTGGGCGACCAGACCGGCGGCCAGCCGGTGGGCGTGTTCTACACCGACGACGTCGTACGCGACCACAGCAAGTTCGCCGCACGGGGCGTGCGTTTCACCAAAGAGCCCGTCCATGACGACACCACCGTCTACGCCCACTTCATCGACCTGTACGGCAACGAGTTCGTATTGGTGCAGGTGAAGAAGTAACCCCTGCCGCATGTCCGCCATGACCTTGGCCAAACCGAAGCAGGACTGGATACTGCGTGCCGCGCCCTCGGGCCATGTGGAGCGCATCGAGGCCTATTTCGGAGGTCATGGCTACGACATGCACCGCCACGACACGTACGCCATCGGGCGCACGCTGTCGGGCGTGCAAAGTTTCCACTACCGGCGCTCGTGCCGGCACAGCCTGCCGGGCGGCACCATCGTGCTGCATCCCGACGAGCCGCATGACGGGCAGGCAGGCACCGAAGCCGGTTTCCACTACCGCATGATCTATGTCGAACCCGCGCTGATCCAGCAGATCCTGGGCGGCCGGCCGCTGCCGTTCATCGCGGGCGGCATCTCTGCCGACCCGCGGCTGCATGCCGCCAGCGAGGCGCTGCTGCAATGTACCCGGGCAGCAATCGACCCCTTGCAGGAAGACGACGCGCTCTACGACCTGGCCCACGCGCTGTGCGCCGCCGCAGGCCGCCCCCCAGGACGCCGAACGGCCGATTACCCGGCTGCGGAGCGCGCCCGGCAGTTCATCCATGCGTCGCTCGGCCAGCCCATCACGCTGGACCAGCTGGCGCAGGCCGCGGGCAACGACCGCTGGCGCCTGTCGCGCGACTTCCGCGCGCTGTTCGGCACCAGCCCCTATCGCTACGTGATGTTGCGCCGCCTGGACCTGGCCCGCCGGCTGATCGCAGCCGGCCAGCCGCTGGCGGACGCCGCGGCCGGCGCCGGCTTCACCGACCAGAGCCACCTGACGCATCGCCATGTGCAGACCTACGGCATGACACCCGACCGCTGGCGGCGGATGCTGCACAGCTAGCCTCGGCCGTACGGCACGGAAAACCTGCAAGAACGTACAAGACGGCGCATGCGCTGCCGCCCTATGCTGCAGACGTCTTCCCTCGTTCAGGCCCCGCCATGTCCCCCATATCCTCCATCAATATCGCCGGCAAGCTCTCGCTATTCTCCGAGCACTGGCAGCCCAAGGTCATCGCCCAGATGAACGACTACCAGTTCAAGGTGGTCAAGGTGCAAGGCGATTTCGTCTGGCACAGCCATGCGGACACCGACGAAACGTTCATCGTCGTCAGCGGCCGGCTCCGGATCGAACTGCGCGACGGCCACATCGACCTGGGGCCGGGCGACATGACAGTCATCCCCAAGGGCGTGGAGCACAAGCCTTGCGCGCAGGAAGAAGCCCACCTGATGCTGGTGGAGCCCTGTGGCGTCGTGAACACCGGCGACGAGGGCGGCGCGCGCAGCGCCCCGAACGACGTGTGGATCTGAACCTGCGTTCTGCTAACGTGGCAGCCATGCAGGAGAAAACCATGTCCAAAGTCATGCTTGTTACTGGCGCAAGCCGCGGCATCGGCGCCGCCGTCGCCAAACTGGCTGCCCGCCGCGGCTATGCGGTCGGCGTCAACTACCGCACCCACGCGGACGCCGCCGAAGCCGTCGTGGCCGAGATCCGGCGCGAAGGCGGCCAGGCGCTGGCCATCCAGGCCGACGTCTCGCAAGAAGACCAGGTGCTGCGCATGTTCCACACGCTGGATGACCGGCTGGGCCGCCTGGATGCGCTGGTCAACAACGCCGGCATCCTGGAAAAGCAGATGCGCGTGGACGACATGGATGCCGACCGCCTGCTTCGCGTGTTGTCCACCAATGTCATCGGCGCCTTCCTGTGCGCCCGCGAGGCCGTGCGGCGGATGTCGCCGCGGCATGGCGGCCAGGGCGGCGCCATCGTCAACGTGTCCTCGGCCGCCGCCCGCCTCGGCTCACCCAACGAATATGTGGACTACGCCGCGTCCAAGGGCGCGCTGGATACGCTGACGATCGGCCTGTCCAAGGAAGTGGCGCCGGAGGGCATCCGCGTGAACGGCGTGCGGCCCGGCACCATCTACACCGACATGCACGCCAGCGGCGGCGAACCCGGTCGCGTGGACCGGCTGAAAAACGTGATCCCGTTGCGCCGGGGCGGCTCGGTGGATGAGGTGGCGGGCGCGGTGCTGTGGCTGTTCTCGGACGAAGCCGGCTATACCAGCGGCTCGTTCATCGACGTCTCCGGCGGCAGCTGACCAGCCGCGCGGGCGACCGCCGTCAGGCATTCCCCCCGGACTTCGTGCCGGGGGTGATCAGGTTCTTTTCCTGCCGCGACGAAATGCGCGCCTCGACCCGCCGCAGCACCGCCAGCACGAACAGCGCCATCAAAGTGCTGACCAGCGCCGTGGCCTCGCGGCCCATGCCCGCCGCCACGCCGATCGCGGCGGTCATCCAGATGCTGGCCGATGTGGTCAGCCCGCGGATTTCACGCTCGTCGCTCAGTTTGATGATCGCGCCCGCGCCCAGGAAACCGATGCCTGCGATCACGCCTTGCAACACCCGGCTGATGTCACCGACCTGCATGCCGCCCTGCAGCGGCACCAGCACGAAAATCGCCGCGCCCAGCGCCACCAGCATGTGCGTGCGCAGGCCCGCGGCCTTGCCGCTGCGTTCGCGTTCATAGCCCAGCAGGCCGCCCAATATCACGGCCATGCCCAGCCGCAGCACGATGCGCGTGGCTTCGCCCACATCAGGAATATCCGCGAATTCACTCCGCACGGTGGTCCAGATTTCCAGCCAGATTTCCGACATCGCCGCTTCCTTGTGGCACAGGTGGTTTCAGCATAGCAGGCGCGTGCCCCGATGCGCCATGGCGCCTTCAGGCTGGCATGCCGCCGGTAAGTGGTTTACAACCTAAGCGTGCGCCGCACAGGCAGGCGCGAATCGACAGGAGCGCTTCATGGATTTGCAGCTGGCAGGAAAACGCGTGCTCATCACGGGCGCGTCCAAGGGCATCGGCCTGGCGTGCGCCGTGGCTTTCGCACGCGAAGGCGCGGACCCGATCCTGGTGGCGCGCGACGACGCCGCGCTGCATCAGGCCACCGCCGCCATCCGTGAGCAGACCGGCCGCGCCGCGCAGGCTGTGGCCCTGGATCTGGCCCTGCCTGGCGCCGCGGAAAAGCTGGCCAAGGACACCGGCCCTATCGACGTGCTGGTGAACAACGCGGGCGCGGTGCCCGGCGGCGCGTTGGACCAGGTGCAGGACGAACGCTGGCGCGCCGGTTGGGATCTCAAGGTGCACGGCTACATCAATCTGGCCCGCCACTACTACCCCGCGATGCGCGAAGCGGGCGCCGGCGTCATCGCCAACATCATCGGCATGGCCGGAGCCGCGCCGCGTGCGGACTACATCTGCGGCGCCTCGGCCAATGCCTCGCTGATCGCGTTCACCCGCGCCCTGGGCGGGGACGCGCCGCGCCACGGGGTGCGCGTGTTTGGCGTGAACCCGTCGCGCACCCGCACCGACCGCGTCCTGACGCTGGCGCGCCAACGCGCGCAAGCCCGCTGGGGCGATGAAAGCCGGTGGCAGGAAACGCTGTCGGACCTGCCGTTCGGCCGTCTGATGGAACCCGAGGAAGTGGCCGACATGATCGTGTTCGGCGCGTCTCCGCGCGCCGGCTACCTGAGCGGCACCGTGATCGACCTGGATGGCGGCGAGCAATACGCCAACCACGCGCGCTAGGCGCGCGCGGGATGCCGGCGGCGCTTAGCGCGCGCCGGCCTGCCAGCCCGCCAGCAGCGCGGGCAGTTGCTTCATGTCGGTGAACACGTGGGCCACGCCCACGCCGCGCAAGGCCTCGGCCCCGCTGTGGCCGTTGGCGTCCGGGCTATAGCCGAACACCGTGGCGCCCGCCGCCACGCCGGCGGTAGCGCCCGTGACCGTGTCTTCCACGACCGCGCAACGCTTGGGATCCACGCCCAGCGCCTGGGCGGCGGCCAGATACACATCGGGAAACGGTTTGCTGCGCGGCATTTCATGGCCGCTGAACACGCGTCCGTCAAAGCACTCGGCAATGCCCACCTTCGCCAATTGCAGCTCCACCTTGCGGCGGTCGGCGCCCGAGGCCACGGCAATGCGTCCGTCCAGGGTCTGATGCAGCGCGCGCACGGCGTCCGGCGCGCCGGGGATCTCCAGCAGGTCGCGGTCCAACGCGGCATTGCGGCGCTGGCGGAACGCGTCGAACCACTCCGGGCCCAGCTTGACGCCGGTGCGCGCCTCGATCAGCGGCAGTTCGTCCCTGACGGCCTTCCCGGTAAAGATGCGCATCGTTTCGTCATGCGTGATGTCCCACCCCAATTCGTTCAGCATCTGGGTGAGCACGTGGCTGGTGATCGGTTCGGAATCAACCAGCACGCCGTCGCAATCGAACAGCACGGCGTCAAAAGGGAAATCAGTCATTGCGGGCGGCATAGAATGGGTTCATGAAGCCCACAAGCATACTTCAAGGCTCCTGGGCGCGGCCTCGCGCCCCGCAGCCGCGCAAGCAAGCAACGGAGTGGCGGACGCGCCGCGCGCCCCTATCCTGTGATGCCCAGAACGCCTAGCCCCGCCATGACGCCCGACCACGCCCCGCTTTCCCGCTACGACTGGGACCTTATCGCCCGCCAACTGGACGCCGAGGGCTGGGCGTTGCTGCCCGGCTTTTTCCAGGAGGACGCGGCGCGGTGGCTGGCGCGGGCCGACGCTGACGCCGCTGCATTCGATTCGCTGCGCGCGGACCTGTACCGGCAATTGCTGCCTGTCGCGCGATCCTGGGCCGCCGCCCTGCAACAGGACGAGACATACCCCGACGATTTCTCCGCCTGGATCCAACGCAACCGCGATGCGGGGCAGCCGCGGCGTCTGACAGCGCTGCATCGCCTGGCCGCGGACGCGTATCAGCCGCTGATTCAGCATGCCGACGGCACGCATGTGTTTCCCCTGCAACTCGTCGCCCTGCTGTCGCGCCCCGGCGCCGACTTCGCCGGCGGCGAATTCGTCATGACCGAACAGCGCCCGCGCATGCAGTCGCGTCCCATGGTGCTGCCCCTGGACCTGGGCGACGCGGCCGTGATCGCCGTATCGCATCGCCCGGTCCAAGGCGCGCGCGACATCTATCGGGTCACCTCCCGGCAGGCGGTCAGCCGGGTGCGCGCTGGCCAACGGATCGGCCTGGAGGTGCTGCTGCACGACATCCCGTAGCCACGGGCGTATCGCCTGCCCCCAGCGCGGCCAGCATCGCCTGCCCCGCCAGGTCGAACAAGCGCCTGGCCGCCGGCGTGAGGCCCAGCATGTGGATACAAGCGTGCACCATGCCCGGCAGGCGATGGTCCTGCGCCGCGATGCCGCCGTCGCGCAGCCGCTGCGCGTAGGCTTCGCCCTCGTCCCGCAGAGGGTCGTACTCGCTGACCAGCACAGTGGCGGGCGGCAGGCCTTTCACGGATTGCACCCGCAGCGGCGATGCGTAGGGCGATGCCCCATCCGCCTCGTTGACGAGGTACGTGAACCAGCAGTAGCGCATGATCTCTTCGGTCAGAAAGAAGTTGCGTCCATAGGTCTGGTACGACTGCGTCGAAAAGGCATGGTCCATCACGGGGTAGATCAGCAACTGATGCGCAATGGGTGGCCCGCCGCGATCTCGCGCCATGATCGCGGCGGCCGCAGCCAGGTTGCCGCCAGCGCTATCGCCGCAGACCGCAAGGCGCGAGGCGTCGATGCCCAGCCCCACGGCATTCGCGCTGACCCATTGCAGTCCGGCATAGACGTCCTCGGCCGGCACCGGAAACTTGTTCTCGGGCGCCAGCCGGTAGTCCACCGAAAACACCTTGCACTGCGTCGCGTTGGCCAGCGCGCGGCAAGGGTTGTCGTACAGATCGAGCGAACACTGGAACCAGCCGCCGCCATGCGCGAACACGATCGCGGGCAGCGCATCGTGCTGCGCCAGGCCGGCCGGCGTGTAAGCGCGGATCCGTAACGGATGCCCGTCCTGGCAGCGCGCCTCGTGGTCGGTCACGGCATCCACGGCCTCGGCCGTGCCCTGCAGCGCCCGCAGCCCCGTTTCGGTTGCGGCGCGGATATCTTCCAGCACCAGCGGCGCGGATGCGCTGGACAAACGCGTCAGGAAGGCGTTGATACGAGGATCGAGGGACACGTTCAATCCTCTTTCGACAGGAAGGCAAGCAGGTGTTCGGAGAACGCCTCATGGCATTCTTCGGTCACGAAATGCCCGCAGTCGGCAATGATGACGCCGGTCAGGTCGGTGGCGTTGTCGCGCATCGTGATCAGCGGAGCGTCCCGGGTCGCGTGTTCCGTGCCGATGGCCAGCGTGGGCATGCGCAGGCGGGCCTTTGACCGTTCCTGATTCTGGCGGATGGTCTCGGGTATGGCCCGGTAGTAGGCAAAGCCGCTGCGCAATGCGCCCGGGGCCGAATAGGCGTCGATGTACACCTCTGCCGCCACCCGGTCGCGCCGATGCGACCACTTGTCGAAGATGAAGCTCAGGTAGGCGCGCTCGCGTCCCGCAATCAGCGTTTCCGGCAGGTCTTGCAGCTGATTGAACAGGAAGTGCCACAGGAAGATGTTCTCTTCTGGCGGCACGAATATCGGCGGCGCGGGTGCCAGGCCCGGGATGACGGCTTCGGTCAGCGCCAGGCG
Source organism: Achromobacter sp. (assembly GCF_057314935.1). NCBI lineage: Bacteria > Pseudomonadati > Pseudomonadota > Betaproteobacteria > Burkholderiales > Alcaligenaceae > Achromobacter > Achromobacter sp. The sequence continues at coordinate 32,783 of NZ_DBHKZA010000055.1, read as the reverse complement.
GCGCACCGCAGCCGGAAAATCGCTGGCCATCGCGTAGGCGACCCACATGCCGATGTCGTGGCCGACAACCTGATAGGTGGCGTGCCCCAACTGGCCCATCAGACGATGCAGCACGCTGGCGACGGCGCCGGTGTCGTAGCCCTGGGCGGGGCGGCCGGAGTCGCCGGTGCCGGGCGGATCCACGGCAATGGCGGTGTAGCCCGCCGCCGCCAGCGACTTCATGATGTGGCGCCAGGTGAACCACGTCTGCGGCCAGCCGGGAATCAGCAAGACAGGGGGCCCATTGCCCGCGATGGCGCAATGGATGCGGTTGCCGTCGATAAGCGGGTACTGGTGCGACACGCCGTCGGCGGCGGTGAAGAAGGCTTCGGTTTGATGCGTCATGATGGAAGGCTCTGCGTTTACGCGATGCCCAGCAGGGCGTGGATCTGTTGCTTGTCGATGGCGGCGCCAGCGAAATCGTCGAACACCTTGGCGGTGACGGGGATGATGTGGCGATTGATGAATTCCACGCCTTCGCGCGCGCCCGCTTCCTGGTCTTTCAGGCAGCACTCCCATTCCAGCGTGGCCCAGCCCGCATAGTCGTAGTGCGCCAGCTTCGAGAAGATCGACTTGAAATCCACCTGGCCATCACCCAGCGAACGGAAGCGCCCGGCCCGGTTGATCCACGACTGGTAGCCGCCGTAGATCCCTTGGCGGCCCGTGGGATTGAACTCGGCGTCCTTCACATGGAACATGCGGATGTAGTCCTTGTAGATGTCCAGGTATTCCAGGTAGTTCAGCTGCTGCAGGACGAAATGGCTGGGGTCGAACAGCATGGCGCAGCGGGCGTGGCCGCCAACGCGTTCGTGGAACATCTCGAACGTGATGCCGTCATGCAGGTCTTCGCTGGGATGGATCTCGAAGCACAGGTTCACGCCTTGCTCGTCGCAGGCGTCCAGCACCGGCAGCCAGCGTTTCGCAAGTTCATCGAACGCCGTCTCGATCAGGCCCTCGGGACGCTGCGGGAACGGAAACAGGTAGGGCCACGCCAACGACCCCGAAAACGTGCCCATCTCGGTCAGGCCCAAGCGCTTCGAGGCGCGGGCCGAATTCAGCAGCCCCTGCTTTGCCCAGGCCGTCCTGGCCTGAGGATTGCCGCGCGCTTGCTCGGGCGCAAAGTTGTCGACCATCGCGTCGTAGGCGGGATGCACGGCAAGCGACTGGCCGAAGATGTGGGTGGTGAGTTCGCTGACGACCAGCCCGTGGGCCGCCAGCGTCCCGGTGACTTCGTCGCAATAGTCCTGGCTGGCCGCCGCCGTTTCCGCATCGAAGAAGCGCTGGTCCCAGGCCGGAATCTGCAAGGCCTTGAAGCCCACGCCCGCCGCCCATTCCGCGATGGCCGGCAAGCTGTTGAAGGGCGCCGCGGCGTCGCTGAATTGCGCCAGATGCAGACTGGGTCCTTTGATGGTCTTCATATCGAATCCTTAATTGTTTGTCGATCTACAAAGAATAGGCGAAAAACGAAATCGATGCAAATGCGATGGCGGGCGGTACACTGCATCCAGATCATTTCACCGAGACCGTGATGGCAGGCAGACCCAGAGAATTCGACCGCGACCTAGCGCTTCAGCAAGCCATGCTGGCGTTCTGGAAACAGGGGTATGAAGGCACCTCGATGGCGGATCTGGTAGCGGCGACAGGACTGGCGTCGGCGCGGCTGTACGCGGCCTTCGGGTCTAAGCAGGACCTGTTTCGCGAAGCCGTGGCGCGCTATGAAGCGGGCGACGGCGGGTTTGCCGAAAAGGCGCTCGAGGCCGCCGACGGCGTGCGTAGCGCCATCGAAACGCTGCTGACCGACGCGGTGCTGACCTACACCCGGCGTGGCCGGCCGCAGGGCTGCATGGTGGTCAGCGCCGCCACCAACTACGCCGCCGAGAACGAAGGCGTCATGGCATGGCTGACCACGCATCGCAAGGCCCGCACGCAAGGCATCATCGACCGGCTTGAATCCGCCGTGCACAGCGGCGAACTCAAGCCCGGCACGGACGTGCAGGCGTTGGGCGACTACTACGCTGTCGTGCTGCATGGCCTGTCGGTGCAGGCGCGCGACGGCGTGGGCAAAGCGCGCCTGCTGGCGATCATCCCGCCGGCGCTTGGCGCGCTGGATGCGGTGTTGCGCCAGGGCCTTTCCCGCCCCTAGCGCGCACCGCTCTCAGTTTTCGGCCGTGATGTGGCCATCGGCCACGACCTTGGCGAATACCGCCGTCTGCGCCTTGATGAAGGCGCGGAATTCTTCCTGGCTCATCGGCTGCACTTCGCCGCCCAGCTCGCGGATGCTGGCCACGAACTTATCGTCTTGCAAGGCGCGCCCGATGGCGGCCGCCAGCTTTTGCTGAACATCGGCCGGCGTGCCCGCCGCCACGAATACCCCAAACCAGTTCTCCAGCGCGTAGTCCTTTAACGGCGCGTATTCGGCCACGGCAGGAATGTCCGGCGCGAACGAGGCGCGCGTGGCCGACGTGACCGCCAGCGGCTTGACCTTGCCGCTCTTGATGAAGGGCAATGCGCCCGCCAGGCTGACGAAGGTCAGGTCCACGCTGCCCGCCGCCACGTCCACCAGTTGCGCGGACGCCCCTTTGTACGGCACATGCACCATCTTGATCCCCGCCAGCGACTGCAGCAGCTCGCCGTTCAGATGCTGCGGATTGCCCACCCCGCTGGTCGCGTAGGTCAGCTTGTCCGGGTGCGCCCGGCCGTAGGCCACCAACTGCTCCACATTGCTGACCGGCAGCTTGGGGTTGGCCACCAGCACGTTCGGCACGCGAGCGACCAGCGCGATCGGCGCGAGGTCCTTGTCCGGCTGGTATTGCATCTTGCCCTTGAAGACCAGCGGGTTGATGGCGGTTTCGCCCGCCGACCCGAGCAGCATCGTCGACCCATCCGGCGCCGACCGGACCACCGTCTGCGCGCCCAGCATGCCGCTGGCGCCGGGCTTGTTTTCCACCACCACGCCTTGCGGCATTTCGCTGCGCAGGCGTTCGGCCAAGAGGCGGCCCATGCCGTCCACCCCGCCGCCGGCGGCAAACGGCACGATCAGGCTGACCGGCCGGCCGACGTCGGCGGCCTGGGTGGAAGGGAATGGCGCCAGGGCCGCGGCCGTCAGCAGGGCGGCGGCAAGCAATCGGATTCGGGGCATGGTCTGTCTCCTGGTCGGCCTGTCCGGATGGCGGCCGGGTTTTTACTTAATTGCATTTTATAGATGCAATATGCAAAACTGGCAGCTATGGAAAACACCAATGCCTTGCTGCGCCACGCCCGCTTCACGCTGGACGGGGCCGCCTACACCTGCCTGGACCTGCCCGCCACGTTCGGCGCCGACTATTTCCGCCTGCCCGTCGTGCTGCGCCTGCTGCTGGAAAACGCGCTGCGCAACATGCAGGGCGACGAACGCGACGCCGCGGTCGGCGCGCTGTTCGGCTGGCTGGCGCACGGCACCAGCGAGGCCGAGATCGCCTTCCAGCCCGGCCGGGTGCTGATGCACGACACCACCAGCACGCCTGCGCTGGTGGATATCGCCGCGATGCGCGACGCCCTGGCCGAGGCCGGCGTGAACCCGGCCGTGCTGAATCCGGTGCTGCCGGTCGACGTGTCGGTGGACCATTCGCTAGCCGTCGAGGCCTATGCGCAGCCCGATGCCGCCACGCGCAACCTGGACCTGGAATTGCGGCGCAACGCCGAGCGCTACCGCTTCCTGCGCTGGGCATCCAAGGCCCTGTCGAACGTGCGCATCCACCCGCCCGGCACCGGCATCATGCACACGATCAACCTGGAGCAACTGGCCACCGTGGTCTGCCAAGGCGACGCCGGCGCCCTGCACCCCGACATGATGATCGGCACCGACAGCCACACGCCGATGGTCAACGGCATCGGCGTACTGGGCTGGGGCGTCGGCGGCCTGGAGGCGCAGACGGTGATGTTCGGCATGCCCACGCTGCTGCGCATACCGGACGTGATCGGCGTGCGCCTGACGGGTGCGTTGGCGGCGGGCGTCACCGCCACCGACCTGGCATTGACGGTGACGCAACGGCTGCGCGCCATCGACGTCTCGGGCGAGTTCGTGGAATTCTTCGGTCCAGGCGTCAGCACGCTGTCGGCCGGCAGCCGATGCGTGGTCGCGAACATGGCGCCCGAATACGGCGCCACGACCGGCTACTTTCCGATCGACGGCGAAACGCTTGCCTACCTGCGGCAGACGGGCCGCACGGAAGCCCACATCACACGTGTCGCCGCCTATGCCGAACGCGCCGGCATCGCACTGGATCCCGAGGCCTCGCCGCGCTACACCCGCGTGATCGAGATCGCGCTGGACCGCGTGCAGATGCACGTGGCCGGCCCCAGGCGGCCGCAAGACCTGCACCCCTACGGCCAGACCCGCGCCTTGTTGTCGGCGCTGGACTTCACGCCAGCGCCGGGCGCCGACAGCGGGCTGCCCCGCCACCCCATCGCCATCGCTGCCATCACCAGTTGCACCAACACGTCGGATCCCCGCCTGCTGATGGCGGCCGGGCTCCTGGCCCGCAAGGCGCGCCAGGCGGGCTTGCGCGTGCCGTCCTGGGTCAAGACGTCGCTTGGCCCCGGCTCGCCCGCCGCGGCCGATTACCTGGCCCGCGCCGGACTGCTGGACGATCTGGCCGCGGTCGGCTTCGACATCGTGGGCTACGGCTGCACCACGTGCATCGGCAACGCCGGCCCCCTGCCCGGCGCGGTGCAGGACGCCATGGCCGCCGGCGCGATCCACCCGGTAGCGGTGCTGTCGGGCAACCGCAATTTCACCGGCCGCATCCACCCCGACCTGGACCTGGGATTTCTGATGTCGCCCCCGCTCGTCATCGCCTTCGCGCTGGCCGGGGACGCCGAGCGCGATCTCAGCCAGGAACCGGTGCAGACCGCGGCCGATGGCCGCGCCGTGTACCTCGGCGACCTGTGGCCGGACGCGGCCGAGATCGACGCCGCGCTGGCCCAGGGCCTGCGGCCCGGCGATTTCCAGGCCGCCTTCAAGATCGCCAGCGCCAACCCGGCCTGGCAGGCCCTGCAATCACCGGACACGCCCCGCTTTCCGTGGGACCCGGCTTCCACCGCGCTGCGGCGTCCGCCGTTCGCCTCGATGCAGGCGGCCGGCCAGTTGGGCCGCTATGCCGCGCATCCGTTGCTGGTGCTGGGCGACGACGTGACCACCGACCACCTGTCGCCCGCCAGCGCCATTCCGCCAGACAGCCTGATTGCGGACTTCCTGGTGGCGCGCGGCGACGACCGCCGCGACCTGAACGTGTTCGCGTCGCGGCGAGGCAATTGGGAAGTGATGATGCGCGCGGCCTTCTACAGCAAGAGCTTGAAGAACCTGCTCTGTCCGGACGCGCCCGTGGGCCACACGCGGCATGCGGGCAGCGGCCGCGTGGAACCGATCTGGGAAGCCGCCGAACACTACCGCCAGGAACAGCAGCCCGTGGTGCTGCTGGCGGGCGCGCGCTTCGGCACGGGTTCGTCGCGCGACTGGGCAGCCAAGGGCCAGCGCCTGCTGGGCATCCGCGCCGTCCTGGCCGTCAGCTTCGAGCGGATCCACCGGTCCAATCTGATCGGTATGGGCATACTGCCGTTGCGCCTGCCCGAAGGCGTCACGCCCGCCACGCTGCGCGTGCAGTCCGGCGACCGCATCGAGATCGACGCGCCGGCCGACACCCTCGCGCCGCGCATCGCCGTGCCGGTACGCATCCTGCGGGCGGACGGCCGCGTCGATGCGCTGGCCGCCACCGCCGCCGTCGAGACCCAGCTGGAGGTGCGTTTGTTGCGGATGGGCGGCGTCATTCCCGCTATCCTATCGGATACCCTCCAGCCCTCCTCGCCCCCATGAGCGCGCAAACCAATACCGTCACGAAGATCCTGGACCTGATCCGGCAGGACCGCCTGCCCGGCGGCTCGCACCTGACCGCGCAGAAGCTTGCCGACCGGCTGCGGCTGTCGCGCTCTCCGGTCAACGACGCCCTGGGCGTGCTGGAGCAGCACGGCATCGTGGCGCGCCGGCCAAACCGCGGCTATTTCCTGCAGCAGGACTTCGACGCCCTGCCGGACGCGCACGCCGCCCTGGCTCCGCCGTCCACGGACGACATCGTGACGCAGAGCTATTTCAAGCTGGCCGACGAACTGCTGCGCGGCGAGCTGCCCATGCAATGCAGCGAGGCCCAGCTGCGCGTGCGTTATGCGCTGACCAACGCGCAGACGCAGGCGTTGCTGGCCCGCGTGTCGCAAGAAGGCTGGGCGCAGCGGCGGCCCGGCTACGGCTGGGAATTCTCGTCCATGATGACCACGCCCGACAGCCTGCTGCAGTCGTACCGGCTGCGCCTGGCGCTGGAACCCGCGGCGTTGCTTGAGCCGTCGTTCCGCATTGAAAAAGCCGTGATCGAACGCTGCCGCGCCGCGGAAAAGCATCTGCTGGACGGCGGTATCGCGACCGACACCGCCGACCAGCTGCATGAACGCGGCGTGCGGTTTCACGAGTCGCTGGTGGAAGCGTCCGGCAACCCGTTTTTCATCGACACGATCAAGCGCGTCAACCGGGTCCGCCGTCTGTTGTCGTACCGGTCCATGCAGGACCGCAGCCGCTACCAGCAACATTGCGACCAGCATCTGGCCATCCTGGACCTATTGGAGCGCGAACGCAACGAAGACGCCGCTGCCGCCCTGTCCAGCCATCTGCGCAGCACGCTGGACAACCTGGCCCGCATCAGCGGCATCCTGATTTCCTAGGCCCGGCGCCTGGCGCGCATGGCCGCTTTCTTTTCAAGCCGAGGATCGTTCCATGCACGTCTATATCGGTTCCCGCACCACGCGGGAACGCCATGCCCGTGGCGAAGGCATCAGCGTTTTCGACTACGCCCAGGAAACCGGCACGCTGGCCTTGACGCAAGTCGTCGGCGGCCTGGTCAACCCCTCTTATCTGTTGCCGCATCCGACGCTGCCCGTGCTGTATACGGTGCATGGCGACAGCCATGAAGTCAGCGCCCTGCATCGCGATCCCCGCAGCGGCGCATTGACGCCGTGGCGGCAACAGGGTTGCGAAGGCCGCAACCCCGTGCACCTGGCGCTGGGGCCGTCCGGCCGCTACCTGATGGTGTCGAACCATCTGACGGGCACGCTGGCCGTGCTGCCCGTGGACGGCGACGGCGCGTTGGCGCCGGTGGCCCAGACGGTGCCCCTGTCCGGCGAGCCCGGTCCGCACCGCAAAGAGCAGCCCTTCGCCAAACCGCACTACAACCTGGTGGATCCGTCCGGCCGCTATGTGGTGGTGCCGGACAAGGGCCTGGACCGCGTGTTCCTCTACGCCCTGGAAGAGGGAGGGATCAGCGCCGAACCCGCAAACGTCGCCGACACGCGCGAAGGCGCGGGCCCCCGGCACGCGGCCTTCCACCCCGCAGGCCGCTGGCTCTACGTCGTCAATGAACTGGACAACACGGTGGCCGCCTACACGCTGGCCGCCGGCACGTTGCAGCCCTTCCAGGTGCTACCCACGCTGCCCGACACCTATACGGGCAACAGCCGCGCCGCCGGCATTTCGCTGGATGCGCACGGCTGCCACCTGTACGTGTCGAACCGGGGCGACGACAGCATCGCCGTGTTCCGCGTCGACCCGGTCAATGGCCGCCTCGCGCCCGTGCAACACGCCCCATCCGGCGGCAAGACGCCGCGCTTCTTCACCTTGTCTCCCGACGGCCGCTTCCTGTTCGCGCTGAACGAAGACAGCGATACGCTGGTGCGCTTTCGCGTGAATCCGCAGGATGGCGCCCTGGCGCGCGATGGCTACGAACTGCGCGTGGGCAGCCCCGTGTGCATGGTGTTCGCCCGCCGCCGCACCTGATTGCCGGGCGGCGGACGGCCATCAGAAGTCCATCGACGCCGACAGCATCAGCGTGCGCGGCACGCCCTGCGATACCGTGCCGTACGACGCCACCCCCGACCAGTACGCCCGGTTCGTCACGTTGACGACGTTGGCGCGGAAGGTCACGTCCTTGCCCTGGATCTTCGTGGCATAGCGCGCGCCAACGTCAAACGTCGTCCAGGACGGCACCGACTGCGTGTTGGCCTGGTTCACGTATTCGCGGCCCGTGTACATCATGCCGCCCGTCAGCGTCAGGCCCGCCACCCACGGGGTGTCCCATTCCGCGCTGAGGTTGGCCGAGAACTTCGGCACGCCCACCGGCTGGTTGCCCACCGTGGCGGCATTGTTGGTGCGCGTCAGCTCGGCGTCCAGGTAGGTGACGCCGCCCAGCAGGCGCAGTCCGCGCACGGGTTCGCCGGACAGGTTCAGTTCCAGGCCCCGGTTGCGCTGTTCGCTGTCGGCGCCATACACGCCGTTGGTGAGCTGGCCGCTGGGCTTGGTGATCTCGAACGCGCTGAACGTCAGCATCGCGTCGTCCAGATCCACCTTCACGCCCACTTCCTTCTGCTTGGCCTTGTAGGGCTTGAACACCTGGCCCGCGTTGGACGCGGTGGCCGGCGCCACGTCGCCCTTGCTCAAGCCTTCGATGTAGTTCGCGTACAGCGACACGTTGTGCCAGGGCTTGATGACCAGGCCGGCAAGCGGCGTGGTGGCGCTTTCGTCATAGCTCACGGTGCGCACGCCGGTCGCGGCGTTGAAGTTGCGCGACTCGATGCGCTGCTGGCGCACGCCCAGCGTCAGTTGCGCGCGCTCGTCCAGGATGCTCATCGTGTCGGCCAGCGCCAGGCCGGACAGATCCGACGACGACACCTTGGGCACGTTGCCCGGCGCCGGGATGTTCTGCTCGGGGCGCGTGATCGGGTGGTAGATGTTGGACGTCAACGGCGTGCCGGACACGCTGGCCTGCAGGTTGCGGTCGCTGTAGAGCGAGCCCATGAAGCTGACCGCATGGCGCACCGGGCCGGTATCGAGCTTGGCGCGCAGCCCCGCGTTGTACGTGCTGCGCTCCACCTTGAAACGGAAGTTGTTGGGCGTGACCAGGGTGTCGCCGGCGCTATTGACGATGGTGGGCGTCTGGTCCGACAGGCGCGACACATCGGTGTCCGATCCGCCCGCGTCGGCGAACACGGTCAGGCGGTCGCTGACGTCATACTCCACCCGCAGCAATGCAGACTGGCCATCTGACTTCCACCACCCCCAGGGCTGCGTCGCATTGCGGCGGCCATCGGCGGCGCGCGGCACGTCGATGCCGGCGGCAATCAGGAACGGACGGGTCGGTGCGTCGACTTTTTCGTTTTGCGTCAGCAGGTCCAGCGACGCGCGCAGGCGTTCGCCCTGATAGTCCAGCGACAAGGCGCCGATGTCGGTGCGTGAATACAGGTTGTCCAGCGGCGTGTCGCCCTGGCGATGCATGCCGTTGACGCGCACGCCCCATTCGCCGTCGTTGCCGAAGCGGCGGCTCAGGTCCACCCGGGCGCCGAATTGCGAGTCTCCCACGTAGTCGGCGGACACGCGCGTCAAGTCCTGCGGTAACGAGCGCTTGGGCACCATGTTGATCACCCCGCCCACCCCGCTGTTGGGCGACATGCCGTACAGCAGCGCAGCGGGCCCCTTCAGCACTTCAACGCGCTCGATGTAGTCGGTGAAGACGTGATAGTTGGGCGCCACGCCGTAGACGCCGTCGAACGCGATCTCGCCCAGGTTGCCTTCGCCGATGGGGAATCCGCGGATGTAGAAGGAGTCCGTCACGCCGCCGATCTGACCCGTGAAGCGTACCGAGGGTTCGGCATTCAGCGCGTCCGCCAAGGTCACGGCCTGGCGGTTGGCCAGCAGCTCCGAGGTGTAGCTCGTCACGTTGAACGGCGTGTCCATCACGTCGCGATTGCCCAGCAGCCCCAGGCGGCCGCCGCGCGCCACCTGCCCGCCGGCGAATTCGGCCGGCAGGGCAGACGCGCTGACGCCCGACCCGGCGACCGTGATGCTGGGCAGCAGCGTCGCGGCCTCGCCTTCGCCTTGCGGCAGCTTGCGCAAGGAATAGGCGCCCGCCCCCTGTTCGGCCAGGGCATAACCCGATCCGCTCAACAAGCGCGCAAAGCCCTCGCGCACCGTGTAGGCGCCCGCCAGGCCTTCGCTGTGCTGGCCCGCCACCAGCGCTGGATCGAACGACAGCGGGACCCCCGCCGCGGCTGCGAATTGGGCCAGCACGTCGCCCAGCGGGCCGCCGGCGATCGCGTAGGACTTGCGCGCGGCCGCCGAACCGGCGCTGGTCGCGTCTGCGGCGGCGGCAGGCGTGGGCGCACCCGCCACGGCCAGCAGCATCAATCCCATGCCGGCGGCCTGCAGCATCGCCGCCAGCGGCGACGGGACGGCCTGGCTGCGGGGCAGGCGTGACGAACGGGAGATTCGGGAAACCATGAAACGATCCTTCGTAGGGGGCTGGGTGACGCTCGCATGTCGCGACGATTCACCCGGTACACCGGACGAAGCGGGAAAAAGTGTCAACGGATCCGCGATTAATTTGTAACGGCGGCGCGCGGCGCGACCGTGACCCAGAACGGCGTCACCCGGCTGATCCGCACGGGCAAGGTCTTTTCCAGCAGGCGCAGGCTGCCGTCGGTATCGGCCAGCGGGAACGCGCCCGAGACCCGCAATCCCGCCACGGCGGGATCGCAGCGCAGGACGCCCCGGCGATAGCGCGCCAGTTCGTCCACCAGATCGGCCAGCCGCCAGTTGCGCACGGCCAGCATGCCCTGCTCCCAGGACGCGGCCGCCGTCTCGGCCGCGGCCAGGGGTTCGACCTCGTGGGCGTTGAACACCGCCTGCTGGCCCGCCGGCACCACCACGGCCGCCGCGCCGGCGTCTTGCGGCTGGATTTCCACCGACCCGTCGAACACCGCCACGCGGATGCTGGCGCTTTCATCGCGCACCATGAAACGCGTGCCCAACGCACGGATCGTGCCCTGCGAGGTCCGCACGATGAAGGGACGATGAACCGGCGAGGGATCGCGGCCGGTCGTCAGCAGGATTTCGCCCGCACGCAGCCACAGCACGCGTTGTGCGGGGGTGTACAGGATATCGACGGCGCTGGCCGTGTTCAGCACCAGGCGGGTGCCGTCGGCCAGTTCCAGATGGCGCTGCTCGCCCCTTGCGGTGCGCACGTCCGCCGCCCATTCCCGCCACGGCAGCGTGCGCCATCCCGCCCAGGCTGCCGGCCCCAGCACCAGCAAGGCGCCCAACGCACGGATGGCCTGCCGGCGGCCCGGACGGTCCAGGCGGCGCAGGGTGTCACGCCCGATGGCGGGCGGCACCTGTCCAAAACCCCGCAGCATGTCCTCCGCCCGCTGCCAGGCCGCGCCATGCGCGGCGCTGCGGTTCAGCCAACGGTCGAACGCGGCGCGGTCGGCGGCAGACAGCGTTTCGGATTGGAAGCGCACCAGCCAGCCGGCCGCTTCTTCCAGGATCGCCGGGTCGATCACCGCGCTCATGCCTCGTGGGCCTGATAAGCGATCAGGCAGGCCGTCAGCGCCTTTTGCATGTGCCGCTTGACGGTCGCCAGCGACACGCGCAGCGCCTGCGCGATGTCGGCATACGCCATGCCGTCGAACTGCGACATCAGGAAGACCTCGCGCGTTTTGGCCGGCAAGGTCCGCAAGGTGGCGTCGATGGCGTGCAGCGTTTCCAGGATCAGCGCACGCGTTTCCGGCGACGGCACTTCCGGCGCAGGCAACTGCGCCACCACGGCCACGTAGGCGTCTTCGACCGCGCGCCGACGCCAATGGTCCACCACCAGGCCTTTGGCGATGTGGGTCAGCAGCGCGCGCGGTTCGGCGCCCACGCCATCCTTGCGGCGGCCGCTCATCAGACGCACGAAGGTGTCATGGGCCAAGTCCGCGGCGTCGAACGAGTTGCCCAGCTTCTTGCGCAACCATATCGATAGCCAGCCGTGATGGTCACGATAAAGCTTCGTGACGGTGTCGGCGGGCAGCAAATCGGATGGAGGCAAGGCACACCTCTGGGCAGTGCGTAAATGGGAACGATTTTTATTTTATCTTATCCCCGGCATGGTTCCACCCTCCCGCGGCGGGCCCCCTGTCGGATAAAATCAGCCACCCTCGACCATCGTCGCACCCACCATGCAGAATGACTCCTCCATGCCCTCATTCCTTGCCGGCTGCGGCGAGATGGGCTTGCGGGTTTCCACCTTCGACTGGGCCGCGACGCCGCTCGGGCCCATCACGGCCTGGTCCAGCGCCTTGCGCGTCGCCGCCGGCATGGTGCTGTCGTCCCGGTTCCCGTGCTGCCTGGTCTGGGGCAAGGAACTGATCACGCTGTACAACGACGCCTTCACGCCGATCCTGGGCACCAAGCCGGATGCGCTGGGCCGTCCGTTCAGTGACATCTGGAGCGAGGCCTGGCCGATGATCGGTCCCATCGCCGACCGCGCGTTCGCCGGCGAAGCCACCTTCATCGAAGACTATCCGCTACAGATCCTGCGGTCGGGCCAAGCCGAGGACGCCACCTTCACCTTCTGCTACAGCCCGGTGCGCGACGAGCGCGGCGTGGTAGTCGGCATGATGGACACCGTCATCGAGACCACTTCGCGGGTCAATGCGGAGCGGGCCCAGGCCGAAGCGCTGCTGCTGGCGGAAGACACCTTGCGCCAAAGCCAGAAAATGGAAGCCGTCGGCCAACTGGCCGGCGGGCTGGCCCATGACTTCAACAACCTGCTGATGGGGATTTCCGGCAGCCTGGAATTGCTGGGCATGCGGCTGGCCCAACAACGGCACAACGACCTGGAACGCCACATCGAGGTCGCCCAAAGCGGCGCCCGGAAGGCGGCCGCACTGACCCATCGCCTGCTGGCCTTTTCCCGCCGCCAGCCGCAAGACGCCAAAGCCGCCGACATCAATCGGCTGGTCGCCGGCATGGAAGACCTGGTCCGACGCACCATCGGACCGGGCATCACGCTGGATCTTGCCTGCGAACCTGGCGCGTGGCCCGCCTGGGTCGATATCCACCAATTGGAGAACGCGCTCCTCAACCTGTGCCTGAACGCGCGGGATGCGATGCCGGGGCAAGGCACGCTGGGCATCTCGACGCGCAACGTCACGCTGGATGCCGGACAGGCGGGCAGGCGCGCGCTGGCGCCGGGAGACTACCTGCGGCTGCGTGTCACGGACACGGGCTGCGGCATGGCGCCCGAGACGGTGCAGCGCATCTTCGAACCCTTCTTCACGACCAAGGCGGCGGGCCATGGAACGGGGCTGGGCCTGTCGATGCTCTACAGCTTCGTGCGCCAGTCCCGCGGCCAGGTCCAGGTCAGTTCGCGCCTGGGGCAAGGCACGGCGATGACGCTGTACTTTCCCCGCTTCCAGGGCGCCATGGACTCGGCGGAACAGGCCGCCTTCGAGGCGCCCCCGGCCGCGGTGCGCGGCGTAACCATCCTGATTGCGGAAGACGACGCCGCGGTCCTCGCCGTTGCCGCCGAGTCCCTGAAAGACCTGGGCTACGTGGTGGCCGAGGCCGCCGACGGCGCCGCAGCCTTGCGCCGCCTGGCCTCATCTGAACCCCTGGACCTGCTGATCTGCGACCTGGGCTTGCCTGGCGGCATCAACGGGCATCAAGTCGCCGAGGCCGCGCGCCGCTTGCGTCCAGGGTTGAAAGTGCTGCTCATGACGGGTTCGGGCATGGACGCCGTCGACGCGTCCGTCGTCGAGCCTGCCCAGCCCGTCCTGCCCAAACCCTTTGCGCTGGAAGACCTGGCGCGCCAAGTCCATGCGCTGATGCGCGGATAAGCCGCGCAGGCCATTACAGCTTGGGCGCGTAGCGCACCGTCAGCATCACATTGCGCGGCTCGCCGTAGTAGTTGTTGCTGGACAGCGTGTTATAGGACGGCACGTAGTACTTCTTGTCGAACACGTTATTCAGGTTCAGGCCGAAGCTCAATTCCGGCGTGGCCTGGTAACCCACACGCGCGTTCCAGACCGTGAACCCGGCCAGCTTGAACTCGCGGTCCGAGCTGATCGTGTCGGTCTGCGTGTTCACGCCGGCGCCCACGCTGACGCGGTTCATCATGCCCGGCAGCTTGTAGTTGGCCCACAGGCGCAGCATGTGCTTGGGCGTCCACGTGTTGAAGACCGCGCCCTGGTTGTCGGGATCGGACAGGTACTTGGTGGTGTTGTAGGTGTAGCCCGCGTACAGTTCCAGGCCCTTGACCACTTCGCCCGAGATCTCGGCTTCGACGCCCTGGCTGCGCACCTTGCCCGAGGCTCGCGAGCAATACCAGCCGTCGCACGCGAAACCGGCGTCGTAATCGTTGACCGCACGGTTCTTGTGGTCGTAGCGGAACACCGCCAGCGACGTATTGACGCGGCCGTCCATCAATTCGCCCTTGACGCCGACTTCGTAGTTGTTGCCCTCGATCGGCTTGAGCAGGCTGCCGTCCAGGCTGCGCTCGGTCTGCGGTTCGAACACCGTCGTGTAGCTGGTGTAGGCGGACCAGTTGTCGGTCAGCGAATACACCACGCCGACGTAGGGAATGAACTTGCCGGAAGTGGTCGACGTGGTGGTGGCGCCGCGGGCGGAATAGCCGTAGTCGTACCAACCCACGCGGCCGCCGCCGATCAGCGCCAGCGACTCGGTCGGTTTGACGCGCCACGTGCCGTAGAGGCCCTTCTGCCGGATGTCGTAGCTGCTGCGCGAGTCATAGCCGCTTGCCGCGGCGATGCTGTCGATGTCCTGCCACGGGCGATGGTGGTCGATATCGAATATGTTGCCGCCGGATTCCCACGCGCGCGTGAAGCGGTCGGCGGTGGTCAGCTTGGAATAGGCCGCGCCCACCACTACCTCCTGCTCCATGCCCAGCGCGGTGAAGTTGCCGCTGACCGACATGTCCAGCCCGCGCTGCTTGCTCTTGAAGTCCACGCCGAAGTTGCCGTAATCCATCCCGCTTCCGTCCGGCAGGATCGGACCGACGACGCGCTGGTGCACCGTCGTGTTCTTCTCGTTCATGGCCACGCCGGCCAGCCGGAACCGCCATGCGTCGTTGAAGCGGTGGGTCACGTCGGCATTGAAAATGGTCTGATCGTTCTTCGCGCGGTTCCAGGTCGAGCCGGTGAAGGTCGAGCGCGGCAGATCGATGTCGCCGCCGTCCTCGTAGCGCGGGTAGCCCACGAACATCGGCCGCGAACGGCTGTAGCGGTTGCTGATGCCGATGCCCACCGTGGTGTTCTCGGTCACGTCGTAGTCCAGCGCGGCATACAGGTTGCGCGTCTTGTCCCACGCATAGTCGATGAAGGAATGGCTCTGGTCTTCGTCCACCACCACACGGCCGCGCAAGGTGCCCGCTGCGTTCAGCGGGCCGCCCGCGTCCAGCTGCAGGCCGTAGTGGTCCCACGAACCGGCCTTGCCGGTGATGACCACCGACGGCTCCGCCCCGCCGCGCTTGCGCACCAGGTTGATCGCGCCGCCCGGGCTGCCCGCCCCTTGCAGCAGACCCGCCGCCCCCCGCAGGATCTCCACGCGGTCGTAGAACACCAGGGAATCCTGCTCCCAATTGCCCAGGCTGTAGCTGTTGCGCAGCAGCGCCACGCCGTCGTATTGCAGCAGGTCCACCGGGAAGCCCCGGGCGTTGATCGCCACGCCCGGTCCCACGCCCTGCACGCCCACCATGCCGGCCGTATTGTTGATGGCGTCCGGCAAGCTCGTCATGTCCTGGTCATCCATGCGCTGACGGGTCAGCACGGTGATGGATTGCGGGATGTCCTTCAAGGCCTGGGTCGTCTTGCCGATGGTAACGGCGGGCGACGTGTACGAAGCCGTTCCATCCGTGGTGGCGTTGTAGCTGCCCGTCACGGTCACGGGCGCAAGCGTCGCGGCCTGTCCCGGTGCGGCGGCTTGCCGCAAGCGGAAGCCGCCCTCGGGCCGCGCAACCGCCTGCAATCCCGTACCCGCCAGCAAACGCTCAAGCGCGGCGCCCACGGGATACGTGCCCGTCACGCCATCGGTCCGGGCGCTGGCCGTCAACGCGGGATCAGACGCCACCATGACGCCCGCCTGCACGCCGAATGCCCCCAGCGCCGCGCTAAGCGGGCCTGCCGGGATACTGAAGGCGACGCCCTGCTGACCGGTGGCCGCCTGGGCATGCACGGCGGACGGCCACGGCGCCGCCAGCACGGCGGCAGGCAGCGCAAGGCGCAGCGCGGCGCTCAGGCGGGTACGGGGCAAGGTAAGGCGGGCAAGGACCGCGGCGCGAGCAGGACGAGAAGACATGAAGGGATTCCCTGGCACATGAAGGATCGGCGCAGCCTCGGAGGGGATCGTCCGGGCTGCTTTCCTTACATGAAGCGCGAGGTCGGGATTTCCGCCGTTCCAGTTACAAACTAAATGCAAGATGCGAAAGCGCGGCTCACGCGAGCCCCATCGTGACCCAATAGCGCGTGTAGTGGCGCACGCGCACCGGCAGCACTTCTTGCAGCATGGCCAATACCTTGTCGGTATCGGCCAGCGGGAACGCGCCTACCACCCGCAGGGCGCCCGCCGCGTCGGAACAGCTCAACAGGCCGGGGCGATAGCGCCCCAGTTCCCGCAGGAAGTCCGACAAGGGCAGTTCATCGGCGATCAGCATGCCGGTCAGCCAGGCGGACGTCGCCGGTTCCAGCGGACCGGCCGCAAAGCCGCCCCCCGCCGAATAGTCGGCCTGTTCGCCGGCCGGCACGCGCCGGGGCGAAGCGGCGGGATCCAGGCCCCGCACATCCACCGCGCCCTCCAGCACCGCCACCCGCATCGCTCTGCCGTCATCCAGGTCGCGCACCAGGAAGCGCGTCCCTACCGGCGTCAGCACGCCGCTGCGCGTACGCACCGTGAACGGCCGGCCTTGCGGGTCTGGCGCGGTGGTCACAAGGATTTCTCCCTCCAGCAGCACCAGTTCCCGCTGGCCGGCGGTGTAGCGCAAGTCCACCGCGCTGCCGGTGTTCAACTCCAGCAACGTGCCGTCCGGCAGGGTCAGGGCCCGCCGCTCTCCGGTGCCGGTGCGCAGGTCGGCGGTCAGGCGACGGATCGTGCCGCGTTCGCCCACCGCCCACGCGCCCAGACCCAGCCCGGCGGCCGACACCATCCACCGGATCGCATTGCGGCGCGACTGGATCAGCGGCGCCTGCCGCAAGGTGCGCGCGGCCACGCCGCTGCCCGCCTCGCTCACGCCCAGCGCCACGTCGCGCGTCAGCGCGCTCATCCGCTGCCAGGCCAGTTCATGCGCGGGCTGCGCCTGGCGCCAGCGTTCGAAGCCCGCGCGGTCGGCATCCGTCGCGTCCTCGCGCAGGCGCGCCCACCAGTCGGCGGCCTGGCGGATGACCTTGGGATCGATCCGACCGGCTTCCGGCGCGTGCGGCCGCAGCAGCCTGGCGTTGTCCATCAGGCCCCGGCTCATCCGTAGACAGCCGTGTAGCAATGCACCAGCGCGCGCGCCAACGACTTCTGCACGGCGTTGGGCGTGAGTCCCAATTGCTGCCCGATTTCGGTGTAGGACAGCCCGTCGATCTGCGCCATCAGGAAGATCCGGCGGCTCGCCATCGGCAGGCTGTCCAGCAATTCGCAGACCTGTTCCAGCGCTTCCAGGATCAGCGCCCGCGCTTCCACCGACGGCTCCACCGCGACCGGCTGCAACGCCAGCGATTCGGCATAGGCCGTCTCCAGCGCCGCCCGGCGCGCGCGGCCGATCAGCAGCCGCGTGGCGATGGTGCGCAGATAGGCGCGCGGCTCGCTCAGCGGCTCGCGCACGTTGGCGCGGATCAGCCGCTCGAAGGTGTCGTGCGCCACGTCGGCCGCATCCGACGCGTTGCCCAGCTTGCGCTGCAGCATGCCCCGCAACCATTGGTGGTGGGCAAGATAGACGGTTTGCACCTCGGCGCGAGGGGCGAATGAAGAGGAAGGCATGACGTTTGCGCCCCGGCGTCGCCGCCAGATATCCACACACAATGAAAATGATTCGCAATTATAGTTATCTGCAAATCGTTTACAAGGCGGGAAGATCATCCCCGGGCGCCCCGGGCGGGCGAAACGGCCGGAGGCAGGCTGCCTACCCCGCCGCCCGCGCCCGCAACGCCTCGACCAGCGCGGCCAGCACGGGCTTGTCCAGCGCCTGCACGGCATAGCACAGGCCCACGCGACGGGACATCTCCAGTCCATCGATGGGCCGGCCGCTGACACCTGCCTGGCGCCGCACCAGGGATTCGGGCGCCACGCAGGCGCCCACGCCTGCCGCGGCCAGCTCCAGCGCCAGGCGCAAGGATCCGGCATGCGCGGCCGGCGCGCTGGCCGCCGCGCCGTAGTACGGCAGCAGACGTTGATGGGTCGGATGGGCCGGGCACACGATCCATGGCAGCGCGGTATCGGCAGCGCTGCCTTCCGGCACGGCCAGCACGTAGGGATCGACGGACAGGGTCAGGAACAACTCGTCTTCGCAGCGCTCGTCTTCCGTCGACAGGCGCGCATCGCCCACGCAACCTTCCGAGAGCTTCACGAACAAGGCCGGCACCGCCTGCCTTGCCGCCTGCACAAAGGCGGCCACATCCTGCCCGGCGATGTCGGCTTCGACGCCGATCTCGATTTCCGCCGCATTCGCGCCCTGCCGGAACTGCTGCGTCATGGATTCCGTTTGCGACAGGAGGCGGCGGGCCTGCGGGTACAGGATGCGCGCGTCTTCCGTGACCGAAACGCCGCGCGCCTGCCGTTCGAACAGCTGCGTGCCCAACAGGTCTTCCAGGCTTTTGATGGTGCCCGACAAAGCGGGCTGGCTCAGGTGCAGCCGCCGCGCGGCGCCGGTGATGTTGCGTTCTTCGAAGACGGCGACAAAGGCCTTGAGTTGACGGCTATCCATAAGTTTTCCCGATTGCTGCAAAAAGAATAAACCATTTTTCAGGCGAAACGTCCCGTCCTAGAATGATTTCCACTCTCTTCACATACCAAAAACCAATACCTGGAGCTCCACCATGAACACCCCGAACAAGCCGCTCGTCATCATCACCGGCGCCAGTTCCGGCATCGGCCTGGCCACCGCCCGCCTCTTCTCGGCCCACGGCCATCCGCTGCTGCTGCTGGCCCGCCGGCTGGAACCCATGCAGGCGTTGAACCTGCCCCACACGCTGACGCGTTCCGTGGACGTGACCGACCGCCAGGCGCTGGCGGCAGCGGTTCAGGAAGCCGAGGCGCGTTTCGGCCCCGCCGACGCCATCGTCAACAACGCGGGCGTCATGCTGCTGGGCGACATCACGCGCCAGGATCCGGAAGAATGGAGCCGCATGCTGGACGTGAACATCAAGGGCGTCTTGAACGGCGTGAACGCCGTGGCGACCGGCATGGCCGAACGCAAGCGCGGCACCATCATCAACATCGGTTCGGTGGCCGGCCGCAAGACGTTCCCCAACCACGTGGCCTATGTGGGCACCAAGTTCGCGGTGCACGGACTGTCGGAAAACCTGCGTGAAGAACTGTCGGCGCACAACGTGCGCGTGGTCACCATCGCCCCGGGCGCGGTGGAAACCGAATTGCTCGGCCATACCACCGACGAGAGCATCAAGACCGGCTACGAAGCCTGGAAGGCGGACATGGGCGGCAAGGTGCTTGCCGCTGAAGACGTGGCCAACGCCGTCCACTACGCCTATGCGCAGCCGGACGGCGTCTGCATCCGCGAGATCGTGCTGGCGGCCACCCGCCAGCAGGCGTGACGCCTCAGAACTTCGCGGTCAGGTTCACGAACACGCTTCGCGGTTCGCCGTAGTACACCTGGTTGCCGATACCGCCCAGGTAGTACTTCTTGTCGAACAGGTTGTTCAGGTTCAACTGCGCGGACAAGCGCGAATTGAAGTCGTAGCGCGCCATCAGGTTGTAGATGGCGTAGGCCTTCTGCTTGGCGGTGATGGTGTCGTCGCCCGCGCTGACTTCGCTATACGTCGAAATCTGCCAGTTGACGCCGCCGCCCACGGTCAGCTTGCTGAATGCGCCCGGCAAGCGGTAGGTCGTGAACAGCTTGGCCATGGCGCGCGGGCGTTCCGGGTTGACCGACACGCCCTGCGCATCGCGGCTGGTGTAGTAGGTGCCGCCGGCGTACGCGTTCCAGCCCGGGGCCAGTTGCCCGCTGACTTCCAGCTCGACGCCCTTGGTGGTGACGCCGTCCGCGGTCGTGTACGCCTGCTCGAACGAGCCCGGCACCAGCTCGTCGCCATCCAGCACGGCCACCTTGCTTTGCTTGACCTTGAACAGCGCAAGCGACGTGTTCAGCCTGCCGTCCAGGTATTCGCCCTTCACGCCTACTTCGTAGTTCTTGCCCTGCACCGGATCCAGGTAATTGCCGTTGCGGTCGCGGTTGTCCTGCGGCTGGAAGATATCGGTGTAGCTGACGTAGGCCGAATAGGTGTCGTTGATGTCGTACACCACGCCCGCGTACGGGATGAACTTGGAATCCTTCTGGTCGCGCGTGTCCGACTTGGATTTCCAGGTCGCGTAGCGGCCGCCCGTGATGGCGGTCAGGCCGTCGGCCAGCGACCAGCGGATGGCGCCGTACGCGCCTTCCTGGTGCGTGACGGTCGCGCGCAGGCTGGCGTCGGTCCAGGTGGGCTGCGCGAACGATCCATCCCACTGGTAGAAGTTGCCGGTGCTGGCCAGCGAACCGCTTTCAAACCCGTAGCGGTAGAAGTCTTCACCGTAACGGCTGCGCATCGCGCCCACCACGACCTCGTGCTTGCGGCCCAGCAGCGTGAACGGCCCCTTGGCCTGCACGTCCAGCGAGGTCTGCTGCGCGTACGAATTCCAATAACCCGGCAGCGCGCGCAGGCCGGTGCCGGTTTCGCGGTCCAGGTCGCCATACAGGTAGAGCAGCTTGGCGTCGTACTTGCTCTTGCGCTGGGACCAGTCCGCGCGGACCTCCCAGTCGTTGTCGAAACGGTGTTCCAGCGTGGCGAACATCGTCTGGTTGGTCGTATGCCAATAGGTCCAGTCCGCCGCCGTGGTCTTGGACCGCCGCCAATCGGTGGCCGTGCCATCGCTGAACACCACGGGCAGGCTGCCCCAGGTGGAACCGCGCGGACGCTTGTCCTGATAGTCCGCCCCCACGCTCAGCCGCGTATTGGGCGTCAGGTCGGCGTCGACCACGCCGTAAAACACTTTCTTGTTGGCGTGGTACAGGTCGATATAGGAATCGCGGCCCTGGTACAGCGCCACCATCCGCGCGCGCACGGTGCCTTCCTCGTTCAACGGCGTGGACATGTCGACGGTGCCGCGGTACTGGTTCCACGAGCCGAAGCCGGCGCTGACCGAACCCGTGAATTCCTTGCTGTTGGCGTGCTTGCGCACCAGGTTGATCGATGCGCCGGGGTTGCCCGCGCCGGTCATCAGCCCGGTAGCGCCGCGCACCACTTCAATACGGTCGTAGATGAACGAGTCGTTGTCGGATTCGCCATACATGGACAGGCCGATGGTGGTCGGCACGCCGTCGTACTGCAGGCTGTCGATGTAGAACCCGCGCGACCAGAAGTCGGTGCGGTCGGTGTCTTCGCTGACCACCTGCACGCCCACGACGTTGCCCATCACCTCGTCGAGCGATCGCAGGTTCTGGTCGTCGATGCGTTGGCGCGTCACGACGCTGACGGACTGCGGCGTCTCGCGCAGCGACAGGGTCAGGCCGGTGGCAGCCGAGGTGGCAGGTGTGGTGTACGAACCCGTGCCTTCGGTGACCGCCGGATCCGAACTGCCCATGACCGTCACCGGCGCCAGGCTCGTCACGCCGCCGTCGCGCGTCAGGATGATGCTGTCGCCCTGCCAGCGGTAGGCCACGCCCGTGCCCTGCAACAGGGTCCGCAACGCCTCTTCCGGCGGCAGGCTGCCCCGCAGGCCGCGCGCGTTCAGGCCCGCCACCACGTCGGGCGCATAGAACACGCGCACCTTGGTCTGGGCGGCCCATTGCATCAACGCGTCGCCCAGCGGCTGCGCGGCGATGTCGACGGACACAGCGGCGGCCTGGGCGCGCGCGGCATCCGGTGCGCCGGCCAGCGCCAGGCCCAGGGCCAGCATCAGGGTGGAAAGCATGAAGCGCGGGGCCGCGCCTGCGCGGCGCGTCGCCGCGATGGAATGACTGCTTGCGGGAATGGTCACGAATACCTGCTGTTTCGGTTCGACGGAGGGGATTGCGCGCCCGGCAACGGGCGTGCGGCGCATGCGCCTTCCTTCGTAGAACGCCTCAACCGCAGATAAACCTGAATCTCATTCCCATTTATTTTGTAACAGCGCCGGGTGGTGCTCAGTTCGCGCTGATGTCGATGGGTCCGCCGGGCCGCGGGGTCAGGCGCACCGGAGCCACCGCCGGCAAGGCGTCGACCAGCGCCTCGGGGCGGTCCAGCGAGAACGACGCCGACACGCGCAGGCGGCCCGCCTTGTCATCCGCCAGCCGCAATGGCGTGGCCAGATAGCGGTTCATTTCGCGCACCACCTCGGTCAGGGGCGTGTTCTTGAACACCACGCGCCCGTCGCGCCAGGCCGTGGCAGTCTGCACATCGGCGGGCGCCGGCACGCCGATCGCGCCGCTGCCCGGCACCCGGATGCCGTGGCCCGCGCGCAGCACGGCGCGGCCCAGGTTCCACCAGTGCCCGCCCGATACCTGCACCGTGCCGGACTCCACCAGCACGGCCACCTGATCCGCATCGCGGCGCACGTCGAACACCGTGCCCGTCACGCGCACCACGCCGCTGCCGGCGTCCACGATGAACGGGCGCGCCGGGTCTGCGCTGACGGTGAAATTGATCTCGCCGCTTTCCAGCTCGACGTCGCGGCGCCCCGCGTACAGCTTCACCTGGGCGCGGGTGCCGCCGTTGATCTCAAGGACCGATCCATCCGGCAAGGTCATCTGGCGGCGCTCGCCGCGTTCCGTGCTGACCATCGAGGTGAACGACGGCGCCTCCACGGGCAGGCTCCACCACACGCCCAAGGCCACGACCGCCAAGCCCGCACAGGCTATCGCCACGCGCAGCACGAACGCGCGCTCGCGGCGCAGCCGCGGCCGCGGGGGCACCGCCCCGCCCAACAGGCCCTGCACCTGGTCTCGCGACAATCCGGCGGCCGCCGCGCCCAATTGCTGCATGCGGTCGAATTCGCGCGCGGCATCGGGATGGGCACGGCGCCACCGGGCGAACTCGCGGCGGTCGCGCCGCGTCAGCTCGCCCGAGTGCCAGCGCGCGAACCACCACGCGGCGGTGGCCGGCTCGCGCGCTGCGTCGCGGTCGTTCGGAAAAGGCATGGTCATGGATTGTGTTCGCGCAGCCGGTCGCGCACATGTTCAATGGCGCGCATGACATAGCGCTCGATCATATTCTTGGACAGGTCCATATGCGCTGCCACCTCGGCCTGCGTCCAGCCCTCGATGCGGTTCAGCACGAAGGCCTCGCGGCACTTGGGGGGCAATTCTGCCAGGACTTTGGCCAGATCGTCTGCCAGCCGTGACGCGCGCACCGGCGCGTCCGGGTCGTCCTGGACCAGCTGGTCGGCCTCGCCCAGTTCGTCCAGCGGTATGTGCTCAGCGCGGTCCTGCCGTCGCCAGCGGTCGATCAGCCGGTGCCCGGCCGCCTGGAACAGATAGCCGCGCGCCTTCAGCGCGACGCTGGCATCCGCTTTCAGCAGGCGCTCGATGGCGTCATGCGCCGCGTCTTCGGCGTCGTGCCGGTTGCCGGTTCGCCGGCTCCATACGCCCACCAGCTCGTCGTAATAGGCGAGCCAGCCGGTGCGGGGCGAGGAAGGGCGGGACATGGACCAATCGGATGGCGGAAAGCGGCAGGGCTGCGAATTTTACAAATAATTCTCATTATCGCAACTGCACCGTCGTACGTCCGCCACAACCGGCGTCCGCCCCGCTAGTAATCCATGGGGCAATGGCTTTGCGCCGCCCGGATTTCCTGTATGTGGCGTTCGGCTTCTTCCTTCTCGGCCGCGGGCGGCAATGGCCGCCAGCTCACCATGTTGCCGGGTGTCTTCACCGGCATCCAGCCCAGCACGCTGTACAGCGTGATGGCAGTGCGTCCCGTGTCGAAGCGTGTTTCGTAATAGCCCTGCCGTTCCGGCGCGGTATCGCCGGACGTCCAATCCAACTGAGACATCCATGTCTCCTCATTGAAGCTTATTGGCTGGTGCGCCTACCCCGCGAATCGGGCATGCAACCGCTTGATCGTATAGCGCTCCGTCGAGCCTGTACTGCCACCTTGCGCCCGCTTTGCATTTCTTGACAGAGGGGAATCCCTAGGATTTGGCGGCATATCGATTGCTAAACCGGGAAAACAGCGGCTAGGATGTAGCAAAATATTCTTACAAACACGGGACCGGGCACGTGTCCGTCCGCTCGGGGCCTTGGGCAGACCTCCATGCCGAAATCGATCCTGCCGCGCAACCCGAAAGATCGGCTGGCCTCTCTGGCAGGCGCCAGCGCGTTGCGCGCCATACGCGAAGGCCTGCTCTGGACCTTGCCGTGCCTGCTGGTCACCGCCCTGTTCCTCGTCCTGTCCGTGGTCGCCCGCCAGTTGGGCATGCCCGCCGCGGTGGTCGAGCTGCTGACCGGCGTCCACGACAAGCTGTCGGGCATCATGCCGATCCTGGCCGGCACGTCCATCGGCTACATGCTGTCGTTCCGGCATCGCCTGCCCCATCTGCCCACCGCCTTCCTGTGCCTGTCGTACGTGGTGATGGCCGACGGCCTGATGGCGCCCTATCCGCAGGCGGCGTCAACGCTGGTGCTCTTCATCGCCATCGTTTCGCCCTTGCTGACGGTGCCACTGATGGCCTGGCTGCACCGGCGCCCCTGGACACGGCTGGCGCCTGACGGGCTGATCAGCGAAAACGTGCGCGACACGCTGAACATGGTGGTGCCCGGCCTGCTGACCGCGGGCGTGGTGCTGGTTGCGCTGTCCGCCGCGCTGCGCATTCCCGGTGTCGCGCAATTCAACATTCCGTTGAACTTCGCCTCGCTGGACAATCCATTCACCTCCGGCGCGCTGATCGCGGGCCTGGACTCCCTGCTCTGGTTCTTCGGCATCCATGGCTACCACGCGATGGCGCCCGTGATGGACGTGATGGATCAGGCGGCCATGCTGAATGCCGTGAGCCAGGCCGCCGGCTATGAAGGCATGTATGCGTTGAACAGCACGCTGCTGGGCGCCTTCGTGTTCATCGGCGGATCGGGCGCGACGATGTCGCTGGTGATCGCCATCCTGGTGTTCTCGCGCAGCGAGTCGCTGCGCGTGCTGGCGCTGGCCAGCCTGCCGGTATCGCTTTTGAATGTGAATGAAATCCTGCTGTTCGGGCTGCCCCTGATCCTGAATCCGCGCCTGCTTGTCCCTTTCATCCTGGCGCCCGTGACCAATGTGGCCATCGCGCTGGCGGTGGTGCAGCTGGGCTGGTTGCCCAGCGCCACGACCGAGCTGCCCCTGACCTCGCCCGTCCTGTTCAACGCCTATGTCGCCGCGGGCGGCAGCCTGGCCGGCGTGGCGCTGCAACTCGTGCTGGTGGGCATCGGCATGTGCCTGTACGCCCCCTTCGTCGTCGCGCAGGAGCGCCAGCGCCAGGAAAGCGCGACGGTCTACTTCAAATCGCTGGATACGACCTTTCCCCGGTTGCAGGAAGAATCGCTGCTGTATGCGCACGATCCCATCGTGAAGATCTACACCGACCGCGCGCACCGGGCCACCGAAAACGCCCGTATCCGCGAAATCAGCCAATACGATTTCTACCTGCAGTTCCAGCCGCAGGTTTCACTGCGCAGCGGACTGTGCACGGGCTGCGAGGCCTTGCTGCGCGCCACCGGCCCGGAAGGCACGCAACAGGCGCCGATGGAATTCCTGCGGTGGCTGGCGCAGGCCGGCCTGATGCGCGAGGTGGACCTGTGGGTGGCCAGGCAGGCGGTGCTGCAATGCCTGCAATGGCGCAAGCGCGACTTCGTGCTGCCGATGACCATCAACGTCACGCCCGGCACGCTGACGTCCGACGACTACCTGGAGAAACTGATCAAGGTGCTGGCGCAAGCCGGCGGGCAGATATCCGTGGAGTTGACGGAAGACGCGCTGGTCGAAGACGCGCAGGCGCTGCATATCGCGTTCGACCGCCTGCACGCGATCGGCGCACGGGTCTACATCGACGATTTCGGCACGGGATATTCCGCCCTGAGCTACCTGCACCAATTCCAGATCGACGCGGTCAAGATCGACCGCAGTTTCGTGATCGCGCAAGGCTCCGACCGAGGCGCGCTGGTCATGAGCGGCCTGCTGCGGTTTTGCGAGGCCTTGAACCTGCAGATCATCGTGGAAGGTGTAGAGACGGACCAGCAGCTGATGGCGCTGGATTCCCCTGCCGAGATCATCGTGCAGGGGTGGTACTACAGCAAGGCATTGTCGGGCGACAAGCTTGTGGACTTCGCGCGCCGGCGGCAGGCAGTCCCGCCCATGCCGGCGCAGCCGTATACGTCAGCGCCTATTTGATGCCGATGAACGGCAAGGCGGCGCCCGGCACCTGCGTGGCCGGCAGCACGCCGTCCCATTTTTCGACCGCGTTCAGGCTGACCAGATTGGTGTTGGCGGCCAGCGCCTCGGCCTTGGCGCGGATCGACGCCGCTTCGGCTTCGCCGCGCATGCGGATGCCATCGGCTTCGGCCGTGAACTGCTGACGGCGCGCATCGGCCTCGGCCTTGGCCTTGACCACCTGGATCTCGGCGTTGATCATCGCCGTTTCCTTCTGCTGGCGCGTGGTCTCGATCTGCACCTGGGCCAGCATGCGTTGCTCGATGGAGTGCTCATAGGCTTGCGAGAAGCCCACTTCCTCGATCTGCACCCCCACCACCTGCACGGGCGCGCCTTCCATCGTCTTCAACACGGCGTTGTTCACGTCCAGGCCGAGCTTCTGGCGTTCCTGGATGGCGCGCACGGCCGTGTACTGGCCGAACACGTTCTTCACGGCGTCAGGCGTCTTGCGTTCCAGCACGCGCATCTGCAGGTTGCCGATGGTGCCGTATTCGGAATACAGCTCGGCCACATGCTCGGGCGGCACGCGGTACGTGACGGACACCCGCAGGTGCGCCGGCTGCTGGTCGTAGCTGTAGGCCTCCAGCTTTTCGAACACGAAAGTGTGGTCGCGCACGGACACCGTCATCACGTTGTCGATGAACGGCGTCTTGAAGTCCAGGCCCGGTTCGGACACGCGCACCAGCTTGCCGTTGCGCAGCACGACGCCGCGTTCGCCCTGGTCCACCTGGAACCACGAACCGAACGCCAGGAACAGGATCAGCAGGAAGAGAATGCCGGTGCCAATGGCGACCTTGATGCTGCGCGGCTTGACCGCGCCGATCGTCTTGACCATCTGAATGTCTGTCGGCTTCACTTGGAGTCCCTATCTGTTTTTGAACGTTTACGGTCCGAGAGCACGGCCGCGATGCCGCGGGCCAGCAAGTAGGCGACCACTGCTGCGCCAACCAAGATCAGGAAATACCTCATCGAGCGTCCCCCCCGGGAAAGAAGCATCGGATTCTAGCCCGAGCCGGGGACGGATAGAGGGCCCTATCGGGATCGAGTGTTGCCAGACTTTGCAGAACGTTGCTGAGCATTCGGACTCTGCTACGCTTGGCCGTTTTTCCCCCTGCGAAAGGGACGTCGCTCATGCGCATCGCCTGCCTGCATACCGCCCACAGCAATATCGCCGTCTTCGACCACGCCGCGCAGGCCGTATTCGGCAATCCTGCGCGCGCCACGCTGCAACATCATGTACGCGCCGACCTGCTGGAAGCCGCGGAACAGGCCGGCGGCATGACGGACGACATCGCCGGCGCCACGCGCATGGCGATACAGGCGTTGGCGGCATCCGTGGACGCCGTGCTGCTGACCTGCTCCACGCTGGGGCCCGTCGCCGACCAATTGTCGGCGACGCTTGCCGTCCCCGTGCTGCGCGTGGACCGCGCGCTGGCACAGGAAGCCATCCGCGGCGGCCGGTCGATCGTGGCGCTATGCGCGGTCGCGACGACGATGGCGCCCACCCGCGCATTGTTTGACGCGCTGGCCCGAGACTCGGGCGCGACGGTGGATGTGCGCCTGGTGGAGGGCGCCTGGGACCACTTCAAGGCAGGAGCGACGGACGCCTATCTGCGCGCCATCGCGAACGCCGCGCAGGACGCCTACGCGCAGGGCGCGGATACCGTGGCCCTTGCGCAGTCCTCGATGGCCGGCGCGGCCGCGTTGGCCGCTACACACCAGACGCCGTTAAGCAGCCCGGCCGCCGGTTTGCGCGCGGCGATGGCGGCAGCGGACACGACGAAGGCCTGAGGCCGGATTCAAGGCTGGGGATTCGCCCCGTAAACCTGCAACCCCAGCCGGGACAAGCGGTCGGGATATTCCCAGAACGCGTGGTCCAGCGTCTCCATCTCTTCCTGCTCGGCCTCGGTCATCGCGCCGTAGATGTCGTTTAACTGCACCACCTCGGGCGAGGCTTCGAAGCGGTCGATCAGCCCGCGCATGCGCGACAGCACCGCCAGCATGTGCGTGGCGCCCACCTTGCGAAGCGCCTGCAGGGCCAACTGGCAGGTCGGGTCGCCCCAATTGCACAGGAACTGCATGAAGCCGCCATTGTTGATGTCGGCTTCCATCCGCCATAGCGCCACCAGTTCCTGGTCAGCGAGCGACAGGCGGTCCAGCTTCCATTCGGCCGCGGCCAATTTCGCCATCGCCTGCTCGTAGCGCTGATCCCACAACAGATCGTGCACATTCAGCATGCCCTCGGCCGAGGGCTCCAGCAGCGCGGGCCAGACCACGCCAAAACCGTCGTCCACCAATTGCCATTGCCCGCGTTCTGCGGGTGTCGCGTTTTCCAGGCGGATGTGGCGTTTGATCGGTTCGCGCAGCGTGTGGCCGCTGGCCAACGTCAGCAGCAGATGCGTGTCGGTCAACGCAATGGATTGAATGCGGTACGGAGTCAATGACATGTCAAAACCGAAGAACAAGAACCGGCGAACCTTACCGGGACCGCGCATCCCTGTCGAGGCGCCCGCGCGTAGGCAGCGCTCGCATCAGGCCGCACACTGTTACGTCCTCGGGCCGAAGCCTTCTGCTACCGTAGTCTTGCCTGCACCGTGCCACTGGCCCGGCTCCCACGACAGAGACCGACTATGCCACGTCCTTCCGAGTCCGCCCCCCTGATCGGCGTGATCCCGCCCTACGTGCTGGACCGCCTGGCGCAGCATGCCGACGCCCGCGTCAGCATGCCGGCCGTCAAGACGCTGATCATCGACCAGCAACAGCGCAGCTTGCGCGAAATGGCGGAACAGCCGCCACGCGCCACGCTGGCCCCCACCCGCGACGCCGCCCCCGGCGGCACGCCGCAACGTGCCGTGCATGACGCCGACAACACCACCACCCTGCCGGGTACGCTGGCGCGCGCCGAAGGCCGCCCGGCCAGCGGCGACGTTGCGGTGGATGAAGCCTATGCGCATCTGGGCGCCACGTACAAACTGTTCTGGGACATCTACAAGCGCCACTCCATCGACGGCCACGGCCTGCCGCTGGTGGGCACCGTGCACTATGGCGAAGACTATGACAACGCCTTCTGGAACGGCGCGCAGATGGTGTTTGGCGACGGCGACGGCGAAGTCTTCAACCGCTTCACGATCGCCGTCGACATCATCGGCCATGAACTCACGCATGGCGTCATTGATTCCGAAGCCGGCCTGCTCTACCAGGGCCAGTCCGGCGCGCTGAACGAATCGCTGTGCGATGTCTTCGGCGCGCTGGTCAAGCAGTACGCGCTGGGCCAGACGGCCAGGCAGGCGGACTGGCTGGTGGGCGCCGGGCTATTCACCGAAAAAGTCAGTGCCCGCGGACTGCGCTCCATGGCCGAACCCGGCAGCGCCTACGATGACCCGCTGCTGGACAAGGATCCGCAACCCGGGCACATGCGCGATTACGCCGACACGCCGCGCGACAACGGCGGCGTGCACATCAATTCCGGCATCCCCAACCGCGCCTTTTTCCTGTCCGCCACGACGCTGGACGGCCCCGCATGGAAAGGCGCGGGGCAAGTCTGGTACGACACGCTGTGCGACAAGCGCCTGCGCCACGATGCCGACTTCAAGGCCTTTGCCGCCCTGACGCTGACGGTGGCCGCCGAGCGCCACGGCGCGGCCGTGCAGAAAGCCATCGGCCAGGCCTGGGCGGCCGTGGGAGTCCTGTCATGATCGAGCTGCCTCCGCTGGACCTCGTGCTGCTGGTGCGGCTCAGCCGCGAAGGCGGGCTGGCCTACCTGCCCGGGTTTTCGCAACCCCGCAGCATCAATCTGTCGACGTGCCCCCCCGGCGTGCGCCAGGACGTGTGCGACGCCCTGCAACGCGCCGCCCCGCTGGCGGTGGCTGAATGCGCCCAGGGAGGCGGCGACCGGCGCTACTTCCACATCGAAATGGTGATGGACCGCGACGACCAGACGGCCGTCAGCTTCGACGTGCCGGAAACGGATGCGCCCGAAACGCTGGTGCGCCTGTGGAAGGCCCACGCCGAACCCATGTGATCGCCGGGGCGCGCGTCAGTGCGCGGCTGGCACCGGCCGCGCGGCGTGCTCGCGGAACCCGCCGATCTGCATCGCGCGTCCGGCATACAGGCCGATGACGGCCATTGCCACGCACAAGGCGGCGCATGCGCCCAGCGCCACGCTCCAGCTGCCCAGGCGGTCATGCAGCGCGCCCACCACGGCCGGGCCCGACGCCGCAAACAGATAGCCCACGCACTGCGCCATGCCCGACAGCGCCGCAGCCTGCTGCGCGTGGCTGGCGCGCAAACCCACGAACGCCAGACCCAGGATGATGCCGCCGCCCGTGCCCAGGCCCAGCAGCACGATCCACAGCGTGGCCCAGCCGGGTGCGGCGATCAGTCCGGCCAGGGCCACGAACGACGCCGCCGCCGAGCAGAACGCCGCGCCGCGCTGGTCCTTCAAGCGGCGCACCACCGGCGCCAGGAACAAGGCGGGGCCGGCCGACATCAGTTGCAGCAGCCCGTGCAGCGAGCCCGCCCGCTCTGCCGAGTACCCGGCATCGAGCAGGATCGCGGGCAGCCAGCTCACCGCGACGTAGAACACGAAAGAATTGATGCCCAGGTAAAGCGTCACCTGCCAGGCCAGCGGCGAACGCCACAGGCGGCCGCCGTGCGGCGCATGCGTGGTCGTAGAGGCCGGCGCAGTGTGATTGGACAGCTGCGGCAGCCACAGCAGCAGGCTGGCGACGGGCACCACCACCAGGCACAGCGTTGAAAAGCGCCATCCGCCCATCGACAGGTTGGCCAACGGGATCGCGATGGCGGATGCCACGCCCGCAGCGATGCTCATGGTCAGCACGTACGCCGACGTCAACCCGGCCACGCGCTGCGGAAAGTCGCGTTTGACCAGGCTGGGCAGCAGCACGTTGCCGATCGCGATGCCCGCGCCGATGATGGCCGTGCCCGCATAAAGCCCCCAGGCCCCGCCCAGCGTGCGCCCGACGATGCCCAAGGCGATCAGCAGCAGCGCGCCGAACAGCGCGCGCTCCAGCCCGAAGCGGCGGGCCAGCCCCGCCCCGAACAGCGACACCACGGCGAACGCCAGCAGCGGCAAGGTGATCAGCATGCCGGCGGCGGTCGACGACAGGCCCAGTTGTTCGCGGATCATGCCGATCAGCGGCGCCACGCCGGTGACCGGCGCGCGCAGCGCCATGGCGATGCAAAGCATGCCCGCGATCAGCAGCACCGGGCGGCTATTGGGGCGGATGTGGGAAGGAATGTGAGTCATGGCGGCAATCTGTGAAATCCAAAGCCAATGCGGAAAAAACCCGCATTTCAGAGGTCATAGCTTACGCACGCGGCGCTTTACCGAATTTCGAGACAATGACAAACTATCCCTGAATTCTGCCAACCTACCCCCTCGGCGTCGCCCCATGCATCACGCCCATTCCCCGCCGCCCGCCTTCGATCCCAACGCCGCCGCGCAGTGGACCTTCGCCATGCCGGTCCATGCGGCCGAGCAGGACAGCGAGTCGCCCA
Source organism: Achromobacter sp. (assembly GCF_057314935.1). Lineage (NCBI taxonomy): Bacteria > Pseudomonadati > Pseudomonadota > Betaproteobacteria > Burkholderiales > Alcaligenaceae > Achromobacter > Achromobacter sp. The sequence continues at coordinate 749 of NZ_DBHKZA010000055.1, read as the reverse complement.
CCCATCATCACCCCATGGGCCAATTGGTGCTGTCGCTGCGCGGCGGGGTGACCTGCTCGGTCCCCCAAGGGCTGTGGATGGTGCCGCCGCAATGCGGCGTGTGGATTCCGGGCGGCGTGCCGCACAGCAATCGCGTCACGGCAAACGGACAGGTCTGCTTTCTGTTCGTCCCGGCCGGCACGCCCGGCCTGCCTTCCGCCTGCTGCACCCTGGCGATCTCGCCCTTGGTGCGCGAGCTGATCGTGCACCTGGCCGACCTGCCGCCCTCCGATACCACCACCGCCGCCAACCGCAAGCTGGCGGACGTGCTGGTGGAACAGCTGTCGCGCATGCCCACCGAGCACCTGCACTTGCCGCTCTCGGACCACCCTCGCCTGCGCCAGATCGCCAGCGCCTTGAACGCCGATCCCGCCGACCGGAGCACGGTCGCGGAATGGGGCAAGCGGGTGGCCATGAGCGAACGCACGCTCGCGCGCCTGGTGCAGCAGGAAGTGGGCATGAGTTTCGGGCGCTGGCGCCAGCAACTGCACATCATCCTGGCCTTGCAGCGCCTGTCCGCCGGCGTGTCCGTGCAACGCACCGCCGAAGATCTGGGCTACGAATCGGTCAGCGCGTTCATCACGATGTTCAAGAAGACATTGGGCAAGACGCCCGCGCGTTACTTCGCGGACAAATCGGACGCGATGGGCGGATAGTCCAGCTCACCGGACTTCATCTCGCCGCGGACGCGGGCCTCGCGCATTTCCGCC